>JBOHXL010000018.1:0-4974 GCA_050736975.1 Chthoniobacterales bacterium
ATCTCCGTCCTACTACGTGCTGGGCGGATTGATCTTCCAGGAACTCACCCGGCAATATCTCAAGGAATGGGGCGCGAACTGGCAAAAGGATGCGCCACAGGACTTCGTTTATCTCGACAGGTTTCAATCGGAACTTTTCCCATACAGCAACGAGCGGGTCGTCATCCTCAGCCAGGTCTTGCCGGCCAACACCACGATTGGTTACGAGGATTTCAGTTACCTCGTGGTCAGGAAGGTTAACGGGAAAACAGTCCACTCCTTGCGCGACCTGGCTGAAGCCGTGAAGACGCCGGTCGACGGGTTCGATGTCATCGAAACGGTGGACGATCCGAAACAGCTCGAGCTCGACGCTACGCAAGTGGCGGCGGACGCGCCGGCGTTGCAGAAAAATTACGGCCTGCCGGCGTTGCAACGGTTGCAGTGAGTTCGAGCGCGACGCCTCCCTTCGGCGCGATCTTCGACTGGGACGGCGTCATCATCGATTCCGGGAAATTGCACGAGCAAAGCTGGCACCGCCTGGCCCATGAACTTGGGAAGTCGATCGCTTCGGAGAGTTTCATCCGCGGCTTCGGGATGAAGAGCGCGCGCATCATCGAGGAGATCCACGGCTGGGCGAAAGATCCGGCCGAGGTTGCGCGCCTAACGAATCGCAAGGAGGCGCTTTATCGCGAGATCGTGGCGCGGAGCGAGATCGGGCCGTTGCCCGGCGTGCTGGCATGGCTCCGTCGCTTGCACGAGGCGGGTGTGCCGTGCGCGGTCGCGTCATCGACTCAGCGCCTGAATATCGATGCCGTTCTCGATCGCATCGGATTGCAGGAGGCGTTCCAAGCCATCGTCTCTGCGGAAGACGTCGTGCACGGAAAACCGCGTCCGGAAGTTTTCCTGAAAGCAGCCGAGCGCCTTGACATGGCACCGGCGGACTGCGTCGTCTTCGAGGATGCATACGTCGGCATTGAAGCGGCTCACGCCGCCAGGATGAAGGTGATCGCGGTCGCGACCACGCACTCGGTCGAGCAACTGGCCGCCGCGGACCTGGTTGTCAGGCGGCTCGACGAGCTGACAGTTGAGCAGGTCGCGACGCTTTAGCCGTTGCGCTGCGCGAAACGCGGGACCGAGGGCGGTTCCAGGGAAAGATTCTGTGAACGATGTTTTCTCCCGCCTCTCGCACAGCGCCGTAATGGATGGGAAGCAACGGCCGGGCTTTCCGACGGCTAACAATCTAATCCCCAAACGAAATCTCCACGTCTCGCGCCGTTTCCACCATCTGGCTGGTTGGCTGCACGAGACGCAGTCGATTCACCGCTTCGGCAATCGAGACGTGCTGCACCTGGTAGTTCTGGTAGCTCACCATCGAACCAAAATGCCCTTCATTAGCCAGTTGCACCGCCTTGACTCCGAAACGCGTCCCGAGGATGCGATCGAGCGTGGTCGGCGCGCCGCCGCGCTGGAGATGACCGAGAACACAACAGCGCGTTTCCTTGCCCGTGCGCGCCGCCAGTTCGTGCGCCACGACGTCTCCGATTCCCCCAAAGCGATATTCGCCGGTGTCGGTGTGATGCAGGACCTGTTGTCCATCTTTTGGCCGGGCACCTTCTGCTACCACCACCATCGAGCTCAAGGCGCCGGTCGCTTCCCGGTGCCTGATAAAATCCGCGAGCTTTTCGTAATCGAAAGGGATCTCCGGGATTAGGATCGCGTCGGCGCCGCCGGCGATCCCGCCATGGAGCGCGATCCAGCCGGCGTGACGTCCCATGACTTCCAAAACCATGATGCGCTTGTGACTGGTCGCGGTCGTATGCAGCCGATCGAGCGCGTCCGCCACGGCCGCGACGGCGGAATCGAAACCGAAGGTCATGGCCGTCGCCTCGAGATCGTTGTCGATTGTTTTTGGAACGCCGATGCAGTCGATACCGCCCTCCTGCAGTTGCAGCGCGGTGGCCATCGAACCGTCGCCGCCCACGATGATGAGCGACCGGATCTGCAAGCGATCGAGCACCTCGCGCGCTTGCGCGATCACCTCGGGCGCCACGACGGCCTGCTTCCCCTCGCCAATCTTGCCCGCGAAATGGCCGCGGTTGGTCGTGCCGATAATCGTTCCGCCTAGCGACATGATGCCGTCGGTGTGGGCCCGGTCCAGCACCAGGTAGTGGCCGGGCGGCAGCAAGCCCTCAAAGCCGTCCTTAAAACCGATCACTTCCCAACCCAGCTTTTCAGCCGCCAGGACGACCCCGCGCAGCACTGCATTCAGCCCCGGACAATCGCCTCCGCTCGTCAGGACACCGATCCGCGGTTTCATTATTCGTTAGGCCCGCCCAGGATTTGCTTGCGCTCCATCGGCCGCCCCGCCGCCGCCCACCGGTCATAAAGCGCCCAGCCGCGCTCGAGCAAGGCCGTGCCTTCCGCAAAGCGGTCGGAACTCGCCAACACCACCACGATCAAGCGCCGCGGGGTGATGATTGTGCTCGTGCCCTGCTGGACTACTTCCGAAGGCCGCGCCGCGCTCAGGACTAGACAATCTCCAGCCCGCTGGGTGCGGCCGGTCTTCACTCCGTCGATGTTGTCGCGCCCGAGCAATTCGTTCGTGTTCCGCAGGAGATAGCGCATGTGGGCCTGTCCGCGGCCGAATTCGATCTGCCGTTCATTCTGCGAGACGTAAAAACGGAAGCCGGCGTTGTTCATCGCGTACCTCGCCAGGCGGGCGACATCCGCGGCGGTCGAGAACGGCTTCTCTTTCGAGTCGAGCCCGCTCGGGTTGAGAAACCGCGTCCGCTCCATGCCGAGATGCTGCGCGAGCGCATTCATCTGCCGGACAAAATAGTCCACCGCGCTGCCACGCGCGGCCTCTCCGGTGGGCGGAACGAGCGCCTCCAAAGCGTGGCCGACATGGTCCGCGAGAGTGTAGGCGGCGATGTTATCGGATTGTACCAGCGCAGCGTAAAGCAGGTCGCGCAGCGTGATCGTGTCGCCTGGTTGAAAGCCGATGTTGTTCTCGCTCGAGCTGGCAAAAGCGGCCTCGGGAATGACCGCGACCTGCGCAAGATCGCCGTGTTGCTTGGCCGCCCAGTCGAGTGCCACCATCGCGGTCGCGATTTTGGTCAGGCTTCCGATCTGGCGTTTTTTTTCGGCCTGGAACTTCTCCAGAATGTAGCCCGTCCTGGCGTCGACTGTGATCGAAGCCTCAGCCGCGCCAGACCTTGCCGCGGCACCCAGAAAGAGCGCGAGACAGATGGCAATAAGCGGAATTTTACGAAGGAGAACGATCACGGCGCTTCAAATCGCTGCACGTTAACTGGCCACCTTCGCTTGGCAACCGCAATCACGCCGGCAATGCCTCGCCTAACGAACGAGCGCCTAACGAAGTGAGAGCGAGGAGCGCGCGCCGAACCGGAAGGGATCGGAGCTGAGCACAAGCAGGATCCGCTGAGCGGCGTTGCGCAGGTCAAACGGAGTCGCCTTGCCCAGGCCAGACGCCCGTACCGTGCCGAGCCTGCCCTGGCCGTGGCTGCCGCCTGCCACGTCGAATTCATAGATCACGCGGTGTTCCTCCACGTCGGTCACTTTCACATGCAAAGCGAGAAACGACTGGCCGACGCCGAACTGACCGAGGAAGAAACGGCCGACCGGGCTGCCCCCGTCGACGAGGTCGAATTGTCCTTCGACCAGCCACCCAAGCTTCGGGGTTTCGTCCTCCAGGAGGACGCGCGCCGGCGCCATCTTGCTCAGTTCTTCCTTCAGATCGTCGGCAAACGCGACTGGCGTGAGCGCCCTGCGGATCGGCATCTCTGCGTCGGACTCAGCTTCATCTCCGCGGAGAATTGCCGAGTCGATGCAAAACGGCCGAATATAAATTGCTGCGGGATTGGCTGCGCCCACTCCGCAGTTGGTTTGATAACGAACCCGCGAGCCAAAATCCTTGGCGTCGACGGTTCCCGCCGCGGCACCGGCGGAGTTTGGGACATCGGTTTTCGTGACGACCATATCGGCGCAGGAACAGAGCAGCAGGCTGGTGGCGATGACGATCAAAGATTTCATAAGTTTGGTCTCGCCGGCCGCCGTCGTTAGGAAGACAGACCGGTGATCGCATTTCGATGATGCAACTCTCGTGCCGCCGAGGGCTGAAATCTCAGACCCGCTCCTCTTCCTTGCGCGAAGCGCGATGGCTCGTCACCAGGCCGCGGCAGATGAAGTAAATTATCGCCGCGGAAGGTAAACCGATGATGACCGATCCGATGAGGAGCGGACGGCCGACGGTGAAAAACGTTTCCCACTGGATGTATTCGCGCAGAGAAAGAGTGCGCAGGCTGAACCGTGCCGGAAGATGACCGGTCAGGGACCAGAACCCGACCTTGTATTCCCAGAGGTAAATCGCGGGCATGAACGGCAGGATGAGATCGTGCAACTGCACGCTGATCGCAGCCGCGATCTTATTGCTCTTGCACAACCAGGCGACTGCGATCGAGAGCAGAGTCTTCAGGCTCCAAAGCGGAGTGAAGCCAAAGAAAATCCCGATCGCCACCCCGAGCGCAATCGAGTGCGGCGTGTCCTCGATCGTAACGAGGCGGAAATGAAGGTGTCCGAGCCAGTTTCGAAAACGGGCCCATTTGCCTGCCGGCTTTGGATCTTCCTCTGTCATCGGGTGGCGTGCCTAACGAAAGAGTTCGACCTGCCGCGGCGGCGTCTTGGTCAGTTGCCCGAGCGCTGCGCGCAGGCGGAGCGCAGCATGCGGCGCGAAATCGAGGGCGTTGTTGTTAAAAATCACATGCACGGTGTCGGCCTCCCGCGCCAGCTTCTTCGCCCGTTCCGCAACCTGGCTGATCTCTTCATCGCTGTAATCATAATAGAAACGTTCCGCTACCGTTTTGCCGCGCAGATAGGCCTGTGCGTTCCGTCCGTGCAGCCGAAGATAGGCCAGTTTGGTGTTGGTGATCTCGTTAAAATCGGTCGGCATGATGGTGAAATGCTTGTCGTTAGGCG
>JBOHXL010000019.1:0-25832 GCA_050736975.1 Chthoniobacterales bacterium
TTCGAAGCCTGGGTGAAGAAAAACGCCAGGTCACTAAACAAGGAGGCGATCGAAAAGCACAACGCCGCGGTGCGCGGTTATAATCACGACGACGAAACGCGCCAATGCGTCTTGAACGCGAACGGGATTCCCGATGATGCGGCCGCACCGCAGGACGCTGTTACTCTGAACGAGTTGGATGATTGGTACGAGTTTCATAAGGCGGTCTTGAAATAGACTTCAGGCGCGACCTAGGCGGTGCCGAAATAGCGATCGCCGGCATCGCCCAGCCCCGGCACAATATAGCCGGTGTCATTCAACTTTGGATCAATCGCCGCGGCGATGATCGGGACGTCGGGATGAGCGCCCTGGAGGGTGGCGATCCCTGGCAGGCAGGCCAGCACGCAGACAAATTGCAGCCGCGTCGCTCCAGCGTTCCTGGCAATCGCGACCGCTTCGGCCGCGCTGTGCCCGGTGGCGAGCATCGGGTCGAGCACGAGCACTTCGGCTTCAGCAAGGTTTGACGGCAGGCACTGGTAATACTTTACCGGCAGAAGCGTTTCGGGGTCGCGGTAGAGTCCGACGTGACCGGTCCTGGCTTCGGGGAGCAATGGGATCATGCCCTCTTGCAAACCGAGGCCCGCGCGCAGGATCGGGACGAGCACGACGGGGCGCGCCAGCCTGCAGCCCTCGAAGGCCTGGAGCGGACTTTCCATTTGCCTGGTCGTCGTTTCCCAGTGGCGGGCCGCCTCAACCAGCAGGAACAGGGCGAGCTTTTGCAAGGCGGCGCGAAATTCGTCAGGCGCAGTGGTCTTTTCCCGCAGGAGAGAAAGTTGAGTCGCAACCAGGGGATGATCGAGCACGTGTAGCCGGCGGTATCGTGGGTCAGACGCGCCCATCCCGGGATGATGACGCGGAGGAGGGTTTTGTCATGTGAAAACGTTGCGGTGTGGATGAGGCAGCCCGGGTGGCCTTGACCCACTCGACGGGGAACCCGACAATCCCTCATCTGATGCGCCTCCAAACACTTTTTGAAGCACGCTGGATCTTTCTCGTGTTGCTCGTGCTGGGTATTTTAAGTCTGCTCATTTCGCCCTGGCTGGCGCTGCTTTTCGTCATCCTGATCGGCTACACCTTCGTTTTCTTTCGCGATCCGGAACGAGTTGCGCCGGCGGATCCGGACCTGATCGTGGCCGCGGCCGATGGCGTGGTGGTGGAAATCGCAGAGCTCGAGGAGGCCGAAGTCGTCAGGCAAACGATGCGGCGGGTGGCGATTTTCCTTTCCGTCCTGGACGTGCATACGAACCGCGCCCCGATCGACGGCCGGATCATTTACCGCGAACATCGGGAAGGTCTTTGCCTCGACGCGCGCAACCCGGAGTGTTCGGTGAAGAACGAATCGATGACCTGGGGTTTTGAAAATCCGCGCGCCACCCTGGTCGTCAGGCAAATTACCGGGGCGATTGCGCGCCGGATCGTGGGCTGGTCACGGGTGGGTGATGTCTTGCGCAGGGGCGAACGCTTTGGGATGATTCGCTTTGGCTCCCGCACCGAAGTCTATCTGCCGCTGAGCGCCACCGTGCTCGTGCAAGTGGGCGAGCGCGTGGCCGGCGGTGCGACCGCGATTGCGCGCCTTAGCTGATCATGAGCGACAACTCGAGCCCAAAGATTTATCTCCTGCCGAATTTGATGACGGCCGGCAATCTCTTCTGCGGTTTTGCCGCCGTCCTGCGCATCTATGATGGCGCGCAACGAATCGACCTGCTCGAGGCGGCATCCGATTTTCACGATGCGATTTGGTTCATCCTCGCCGCCTGCATCTTCGATCTGCTCGACGGCCGGCTGGCGCGGCTCGGCGGCACTGAGAGCGCGTTCGGGCGTGAGTTTGATTCGTTAGCCGATATCGTCTCTTTCGGAATGGCGCCGGCCCTGCTGGTTTACCAGATCGTGCTCGGTGAATTCCAAAATCTCGGCTGGATCATCGCCTTCATTTATCTGGCTTGCGGCGCGCTCCGCCTGGCCCGTTTCAATTGCGTGGCCGCGGCCGGAGCGTCGGGCGCCGCCGATAAGAATTTTGCCGGTTTTCCCATTCCAGCAGCCGCTGGTGTGATCGCGTCAATCACGCTTTTCATGCTCTGGCTCGATGAAGGGCAGCGGACCATCGGGCGCTGGAAGTACGCGCTTCCGGTGTTGATGCTTTTCCTGTCTTTCATGATGTTCAGCAAATTCCGCTACCCTAGTTTCAAGGCGGTCAACTGGCGGACGACGCGCTCGATTCCGCGCTTTTTCTTCCTCATCGCGCTCCTCGCGCTGACCGTGAAGTTCTACCAATGGATGGCGGCGGTGATTTTCCTCAGTTACCTGCTCTACGGTTTTTTGCGTCCCTTCCTTTCGCCGAAACGCCGGCGAGTGATCGAGGAGGAAATTGGCGAAGAACCGGAGGAAACCGAGACGATCGAGGACGTGCCCTGACAAATTCCAGGACAAAGTGCGCGAACCGGGCGAGGCGCGCTCCTGCCTAACGATCGGGGCCGGAAGGTCGATTGAGGGCGGCGAGAATCTCGGGGTCGCGGACGTCGGCCCAGGCGCCAACCAGTTCGAGGACCTGCACTTTTTTACCGGACCGGGCAAGGTCACGGATCGCGTCGGTCAGCTCAAACTCACCGCGGGGCGAAGGCTCAAGCCGGGTGGTAAAAGCAAAAATGCTGGGACGAAAGGCATAAATTCCGGCGTTATACCAGGAGCTACTCGGCTCGCCGGCTTGCGGTTTCTCGCGCAGATCGACCAGCTCAAAACGTTCGTTGACGAAGACGGCACCGCCCTGGCTCACGTCTTGGTTACGCTTGACCGAGACGATCGCTTCCGTCCCATCCGGGAGCGTCGTCAGACGCAGATAGTTCGAGGGGTCGACCATGATATCGCCGTAGCTGAGAACGAATGGATCGTCGCCCACAAAATCGCGCGCCAGCTCCACGACCCGGCCGGTTCCATCCTGCACCAACTGGGTCGCATAACTGATCGCCACGCCCAGACGCGAGCCGTCACCCAAAGCCTGCCTGACGAACTCGGCGCGATAGCCGACAATGATCAGAAACTGCCTAACCCCGGCGGCGCGCAGACCCTCGATAATGTGCTGCAAAATCGGCTTGCCGCGCACCGCGATCATCGGCTTGGGCAATTCGTTGGTCAGCTCGCGCATGCGCGTGCCGCGCCCGGCGGCGAGGACGACCGCCTTACCGATCGCGCCGCTCATGAAGCGGGGGCGTGCGTCTCGTGGTCGGTTGGGCATTCCGGACCGTCGCAGCGCTCAAACTGGATCGTGCTGTGCTCAATGCCGAAGCGATCGTGCAGCTCGTGCGCGATCCGCTTGAGGAGTTCATCATCAAGCAGTGGTTCACGCTTTACGACGTGCGCGGTGCAGGCGGTCTCGGTCGTGCTCAAGCCCCAGACGTGGAGGTGATGGATCGCGGCCACGCCTGGCAGCGCTTCGAGAAAATCCTTGACCGCACCGGGATCGATCCCCGGAGGAACGGCATCGAGCACGAGACTGATCGAATCCCGCAGCAATCCCCAGGTGCCGATGAGGATGATCGCAACGATGACGAGACTGCTGATCGGATCGAGCAAGGACCAACCGGTCTCGAAGATGACGAACCCAACCACCACCACGCCGGCCGAAACCGCCGCGTCCGCCGCCATGTGCAAAAAAGCGCCGCGAATATTGAGATCGCCTTTTCGTCCGTGGGCAAACATCCAGGCGGTCAGGCCATTGATCACGACACCGGCTGCGGCCACCCAGATCATCGTCAGGCCCACGACCGGTTCGGGCCGACTGAGGCGGCGAATGGCTTCAAGGGAAATCGCGCCGACGCCAACCAGGAGAAGAACGGCGTTGAAGAGGGCGGCGAGGACGGAGGTGCGGCGCAGACCGTAAGTGAAGCGCTCGGTCGGGCTGCGTCGTCCAAGATTGCTCGCCGCCCAGGCCATAAGCAACCCCATGACATCGCCCAGATTGTGGCCGGCGTCGGCGAGCAGCGAAAGCGAATGGCTGAGCAAGCCAAAGGCCACTTCCCCAAGGATGAAGCCGCCGTTGAGGAGCACGCCGATGGCGAAGGCGCGCCCGAAGTCTACTTCCTGGTGAGAATGACTCATTGCTCAAAAATCTCGCGCTTCCTCACCCGCTGAGCATCGCTATTTCCGGAGCGCTCTGGCAAGATTTTGCTAGTCGTTAGGCTAATTCGGCGCCGGCGAGGTTGATGGCGAAGGCGAGGCCGTCGTTAGCGCAGCGGGCGTGGGAGACGGAGAAGGACTGGGGCTCGCGACGGGCGCGACGGTGAGAGCCGGAAGGTCCGCCTGCCTGATTTGCTCGTTGATTTTCGGCACGTCTTCGCTCTTGAGCTGCGCCCAGTTTTTCAACTGCTCCTCAAGGCGACCATCCAGCAGCTTAAACACTTCCAACTGCGGCTCAGTCGGCGCGGCGTCCGCTTCGACCATCTGGCTAAAGGTATAGAAGTCCTCATTCAGCTCATTCGGGTAAACCAGATTCCCCTCCGAGCTCTTCATCTTCACCTGAATCAGTTGTTCCTCGATGGCCGACATTTTCTTTTCCATCTCGTCGGCGGAAGCGAGCGCCGGCTTGAGATGCTCGTTGTCACCGAACCGCTGGCGCAACGAATCGATCTGCGACTTGGTCTGGCGAATTTCGTTGATCGCGCGGTGCAGATCGGAGAAGCGTTCGGTGACCTTCATCGAGAGCTCAAACGATCGGCGCATGCCGGCTTCGGCGTCTTTGACGCGCGGATCAATCGCGAGATGGAGCGGCGCCGTTTCGGTCCTGCCGTTCGCGGTTAGCTTCACCTGATAATCAGCGGGAAGGGCGAGCGAGCCGTGCGGTTCGTTGCCGGCATAGAAGGCGCCGGGTGTTTGCACCGGGTCATCATAGCGCAGATTCCAGGCGAAACGGTTCATGCCTTCCTTCGCCGGGATAGTCTTCGGCGTCCGCACCTGATCGGGCCATTCGGGTGGTTGCTCCTCTCCCTTCTTTTCTTTGTTCGAGAGGTGACGAATCACCTTTCCCTGCGGGTCGAGGATTTCCAGTGTGACCTCGCCCTTTGGCGCTTCCCTAAAGTAGTAGTCGATGATTGCGCCGCGCGGAGGATTGGTGCCCGCGGCCTGATGGGTATCGATCTCCTCTGGATAATGGAGACGGACTGCGGTCTGCGGTTCGTACAATTTCATGTCGGCCTGAGCGATCTGGTCGTTCACCTGGCGAAGCGGGGTGAGGTCATCGAGGACCCAGAAGGAGCGGCCGTGAGTCGCAACCACAAGGTCATCATCCTTCACCACCAGGTCGCGAATTGGCGAGGTTGGAAGATTCAATTGGAGCGGTTGCCAGTGAGCGCCGTCGTCAAAGGAAACGTAGACGCCCAACTCCGTCCCGGCATAGAGAAGACCGCGCCGCTTCGGGTCTTCGCGGACCGCATGCACATAGGCTCCGTCCGGAATGCCGTTGGTGATCGCGGTCCAGTTACGCCCAGTGTCGTTAGTCTTAAAGATATAGGGCTTGAAGTCATCGAGGCGATGACGATCGACCGCCACGTAAGCAATCGCGGCATCGAAGTGCGACGGATCGATCAGGCTCACGCAACTCCACTCCGGCATGTTCGGCGTCACTCGCTGCCAGGTCGCGCCGTCATCGGTCGTGACATGGAGCAAGCCGTCGTCCGTCCCGGCCCAGAGCATTCCTTTTTTCAAGGGTGATTCGGCGAGCGCGAAGACAACGTCGTAATACTCAACGCTGGTGATGTCGTTCTGGATCGGACCGCCGCTCGGCCTTTGTTTGCTCTGATCGTTCCGCGTCAGGTCTTCGCTGATTGCGATCCAGCTATGACCCTGGTCGGTTGATTTAAAGACCGCTTCACCCGCGGTATAAATTGTGTCGGGGTCGTGCGGCGAGAGAAGCAGGGGCGAAACCCACTGGAAGCGATGTTTCAAATCGCTCGCGCCATGCCCGGAATGATCGAGTGGCCAGACACTCACGTCCTGGTACTGCTCCTTCGATTTGTCGTAGCGCGTGATGTAGCCCTCGCTGTTGGAGTAAATGATGTGCCAGTCGCGCGGGTCGGGCACGACGAAGCCGCACTCGCCATCGCCGGCTTGGAACCAGTCTTCGCGCCCGATCACGCCGCTCTCGCCCCGGCTCGCCACCCCGAGGTTGGAGTTATCCTGTTGCGCCCCGTAGATGTGATAGGGAAAGGCGTTATCCACCGCGACGTGATAGAACTGTGCCGTCGGCTGACTGTTCTCCGTCGACCAGGTTTCGCCGCCATCGATCGAGACGCTGGCGCCGCCGTCGCTCGCGTTGGCGATTCGATCCGGATCCTTCGGGTCGATCCAGAGACCATGATGATCGCCGTGCCGGGCGGGGAGGAGATTGAAATTTTTCCCGCCATCAACCGAGCGGAAGAGCCCGGTGTTCAAGACGTAGACCGTGTCGGCCGCGCGCGGGTCCGCATAAATTTTGCTGAAATACCAGGCGCGTTGTCGAAAGCGCAGGTCGTCGTTGATTTTCGTCCAGGTATCGCCGCCATCTTCGGAGCGGAAGATGCCGCCTTCTTTTGCTTCGATGACGGCATAAATGCGATCCGAGTCTGCGCCTGAAACCGCCACGCCAATGCGGCCGAGAATCCCTTCCGGCAAACCATGCCCCTGCAAATGCTGCCAGGTATCGCCGCCGTCGGTTGAGCGATAGAGCCCGCTGCCTTCCCCGCCGCTGGAGAAAAACCACGGCTGCCGCCGCGCCTGATAGAGCGCGGCAAAAACCGTGTTCGGATTATGCGGATCAAAGACGACATCGATCGCGCCGGTGTTCTGGTCTTTGCCCAGCACTTTCTTCCAGGTCGCGCCGCCGTCGGTCGTGCGGTAAACTCCGCGTTCCTCGTTAGGCCCAAAGGCGTGCCCGACCGCGGCGACAAAAACGATGTTCGGATTCTCCGGATGAACAATGAGCGCGCCGATGTGACGGCTATCCTTCAAACCAACATGGCGCCAATTCCGGCCGCCATCGACTGATTTATAAACGCCATCGCCATAGGTGATGTTGCCGCGCAGATCGGCTTCACCCGTCCCGACATAGATTGTGTTGTGATCGCTCGGCGCGACCGCGATCGCGCCAATTGACGAAGTCGAGTGCTGCTTGTCGAAGAGCGGCTTCCAGTTCGCGCCTCCATCGGTGGTTTTCCAAACGCCGCCCGCCACTCCCCCAAAGTAATAGGTGTTAGGTTCGCCCGATACGCCTTCGACGGCGACCGAGCGGCCGCCGCGGAAAGGCCCGATCTGACGCCACTCCATGCCACTCCAAAGTTTTGGGTCGAACTGCGGCTTGATCTCTGTTTTGGGTTCGCCGGGTTTTGGATTGGCCGGCGCCGGGCTGGGAGTCGCAGCGGGCGCCTTGGCCTGGAGCGGCGCGGCTGTCGCCGCCGGGGTGGGCGAGGGCGCAAGCTTCCTCTTTGTCCGGGCTGCGGCGGTCATCGTTAAGCCAAGTGCCAGGCAAAAAGTCAGGATGAGGGGCACGAAGGCGCGCCGGACGGCGCCAGGAATTTTTTGCATCGCACAGTGTGGAACTGTTCCGTCGGCCTTCAACTGGAATGTCGCTGCTCGCAGGCTCAGCGCAGACGGTGGCCATGGGCCGATTCCGCGATCAACTTCGCGAGCCGCTTGCGCCTCGTATCTTCCTGCTTCGCACTTACCACCCACCAGCCAATTGCCTTGCGATAGGAAGGCGGCTGCGCCCGGAAAAACTTCCACGCTGTCCGATTCATCCGAAGCTCGCTCGCATAGGGCTCGGGCAATTGCTCGCTCCGCTGCTCGTAGGAATAAATCCCGGACCTGCTCTCGATTCGCACCGCGAAGACAGCCAGCCCCGCTGCCTTCATCCGCTTCTCGTTAGTCAAGACCTCCGCCCGCCGGATATTGACCGTGCTCCAAGTGCTCCTGCGCCGGCGGGGAGTGAAGCGGATCATGTAACTCTCCTGGTCAATGCTCTTGCGAATTCCATCGATCCATCCGACGCAGAGCGCTTCATCTACTGATTCCGGCCAGGTCAGGCTGGGACGGCCCGTTCGTTTCCGATGGAATCCAACCCAGAGTTCTTTTGCGCAAGTGTGATTGCGCCGAAACCATTTCCGCAGATCGGCCGGCTTGGAAAAAAAAGTCGCTTCCACGAATTTAATTCAATGCCAAAGCTGAGGGATGCAATCAAGCGGACGCTACGGTGCGACGGAAACGGCGCGTGGCGCAGTACGAGCCGATGTACGAGGCCAGCGGAATCGGTTGGGCAATAAGTATTTCGTAACTGGGCCAAAGCGCCCACTCGGGACGGGGGGGGCTTTGCCGGAGCAGAAGCGGATTCGATGAATCAGGAAAGCAGGAACGCAGGAGGAAAAACGGAAGATTTCCTGCTCCCGTTCCCTCCTTCTTACTTTCTCACTTAGCTTCCCATCCGGGGCTCTTGGATTTCGGATTTGCGAACCCGCCTTGCCGGGTCCGCGCAAGAGAGGGAGGAGCGGTGCGGTTGTGATTTTCCACCGGCGTCGTAAAATTCATCCATGCAATGCCGCCGCGCTTTTACCCTGATCGAGCTCGCGATTTCGGTTTTTATCCTCGCGCTTCTCCTTCTGCTTGCGCTCCCGAGCGTGAGCGGCGTGCTGGCCGACCGCCGTTTGAAGCAATCGCTGGATGCGATGAACAGAATCGTGCGAATGGCGCAGGAGCGCAGCGTGCACGAACGCCGCTCCTATGTCATCGAGTGGGAAAAAAGGGCGGTCGTGCTGCGCCCCCAATCGCCCGCGGACGGCGACCCGGACGGGCCGACCGCCCGGCTTTCGCTCCAAAAAGGTCAAGCCTACACCCTGCGGTTGCCGGCGGCGCTGGAGAAGGGTCCTTTTTCGCAATGGACCTTCTGGCCCTCGGGCGCCTGCGAACCGGCTGTGGTGCGGTATCAAGGGCCGGCCGGTTACTGGGAGGTGAATTATTCACCGCTCACGGGGCGTCCCCAGATTGTTCGTTATGCAGCGAAATAAAAGTGCGCTCTACGGCTTCGCACTCTACGAAGTGTTGCTCGGCCTTACGATCTTTGTCATCGGCGTGCTCGTGCTCGGCCGCTCAGTGGAAAACTGTCTCAATGCCAGCGAGCTGAGCGAGGAAGACAATCGCGTCCGTCAATTGCTCGCGAACCGAATGGCGGAAATCCAGGCGAGTCCGGTGCGCCCCGATGCCAAGAAGGACGATAAGATCGACACCGGTTATGGCATCGTCAGGCTGATCGAGAGGAGCGTCCCGCAGGAGTTTGAGGAACCAGATAACACCGTCGTCACCGGAATCACCCGGGTGACGCTGAGCGCGGTTTGGTCGCGCGGCGGCGTCCAGCAGAACAAACAGATCGTCTTTTATGTTTACCGTGCAGGCTGAGCGCAGCATCCGACGCGCTTTCACCCTGCTCGAGATCACCCTGGCGGTGGCGATCCTCGGGCTGATGGCGCTGGCGATTTTTCGTTTCGTGAGCGCCAACGTGGTCGCGGTCCGCCTTTCCACGGAACTGAATGAGATCGATGCCAGCTACACCGGTCTCGCGCGTCTCCTGACCAACCAGTTGCAGGACTTGCCGCCCGGCCAGGGGGCGCTGTTGGGCGAGCCATATAAATTTGGAGGCCGCTCCCGCGACGAGATGACCTGGATATGCAGTGCAGGGCCAGGGTTGCTGACTCATTACGCGAGCGGCGAATATTCCGTTACGCTTCGTCTGCGTCCGATGAAACAGAGCAACGCCATGGAACTGGGCGTGGTACGCGAATCGGAGGATGACGACAGTCCCGTGGCTGAAAACAAGGGCTGGGTCACGCTCCTGACCAACCTGACGAGCATGGAAATTCGCTATTTCGATCCGCGCCTCAATGCCTGGGTCGACCGCTGGACAGACCAGGGTACGCTGCCGCATTTGGTTCGGCTGACGATCACGCGAGCGGGCAGCGCGGTGCCATGGCAAGCGGTCCTCCCTTTGCGGCGCACGCCGCTTTGACGGATGAAGCACTCCCTTCACACCGATCGTTCCGCGGCCGCCTTGCTGCTCGCGCTCTGGGCCCTTTTCCTGCTCAGTGCCATGGTCATCGCATGGGCGCTCGACATCGATTCGCAAATCGCTCTTTCTGGCAACTCCAGCCGGGCGTTGGAAGCCGAGGCCATGGCTTGCTCCGGTGCGGAGGTAGCGCTCGACCCGCACGTGACGTCTGCCTCAACCCTTCTCCACAAGTCGTTAGGCAAGAATCAAAGTTATGATGCGCGGATCGTGGGCGAGGGAGGAAGACTGAATTTGCAATGGATTCTTTCCGGCGAAGATCAGCAGCGCCTCGCCATTCTGCAGAAGTATCTCGAAAACAAAGGGGTCGATATCAACGAGCGGAGTCTGATGGTGGACGCGCTGCTCGACTGGGTCTCGCCAAATACGGGGATCCATCACCTGAATGCGCCGCCGGAGAGCGACGACTATCATCCGCCGCATACCATGCTTAAGAGCGTCGATGAACTAAGACAAGTGGCTGGCTGGCAGAAGTTCACCGCCGCCAAAGACTGGGATGCGGACTTTACGCTTTACAGCAGCGGCCCGGTCGACCTCGCCTGGGCTTCGCACGATGTCCTGCTCTCTTTGCCGGGCTTTAACGAACCGATCGTCGATCGCTTCCTCGCATATCGGCGCGGGCCGGATGGGATCGATGGCACGGCGGACGATCCGATTACCTCTCCGGATCAGCTTCCGCTTGCACTTGGATTCACACCGGTTCAATATCAGCAGCTTCAACGCCTGATCGGGTTTAACGACCCGGTCGTGCGAGTCGTTAGCGTCGGCAAATCCGGTGATGTGACGCGGACTGTCGAGATGATTGTTCGGAAAAGCGCCTCGCCCCAGATAATTCTTTGGAAGGAATTCTAATATCGAACCCGTATCCGAACCCGTTTTTATCGCTCCCTCCGGCAGCGGTTGGAATCTGGTCCGCACCCGGACAGGCAATGGCGCCTGGGAAGTGCGGAACGTCGCCGACCTGAACGCAGCCGCCGGTCTCCTTAACGCCAGCGATGAGGTCGTTCTCGCATTGCCGGTGAATGCGATCATCGCGCAGCGTTTGCGTTTGCCAACCGTCGACCCGGGCGAGTTCGAAGCAATGGTCCGTCTCCAGGTGGAAAAGTCCTTTCCCTATCCGCCCGAGGAAGTGACGAGCGATTTTGAGATCATTGAGCGGGGCGAGAATGAGAGTGTCGTTTCTTCGGTCGCAGTGCACAACGCGCGTCTCGACGAACTCGCCGGACCGCTCCTGCGCAGCGGACACATCCCGCGCCAGGTCACGGTCTACGCCGCGCAGCGCGCCGCGTCCCATGCCGCGAAGGGGCGCGCCCTGATCATCTATCGCGAAGGCGAAAAGCTCATTTCTGCGATCAGCGAAAACGGCAAGCTCAGCTTCACCCGCACGCTCGATGCCGCCGAGGAGGACGGGTTGCAGCGCGACCTGCCGCAGATGGCGTTGAGCGCGGAGTTGCAGGGGATTGATACGGCTTTCCCAAAGGTGTTGCTTGATGAGAACTGCCTCGCGCTGCGCGACACGGTCGAGCGGATTTTCGCGCAACGCCCCGACCTCATGGGAACCGAAGCGCCACCGGCTCGGATAAAGCTCGATCTGGCGCCGGAGACCTGGCGCAAACAACGCGCCGCGGTCGTTCGGAGAAAGGAATGGCGCCAGCGTCTTCTCTGGGCTGGGGGGATTTACGCCGCGCTTTTTTTGCTCTTTGCTCTCTATGTCACGATCATCCGCTTCCAGGTTGGGCACTTGCGGGCGGTCACCAAGCGTGACGCGCCGAAGGTCGACTTTATCAAGAGCACGGAGGCGAATTGGAAGGCGCTCGCCCCGGCGATCGATCCGAATTATTACCCAATCGAGGTGCTGCTCCACCTTTTTGAGTGCCTGCCGAATCCTGATGTGCGGATCACGGTTTACGAGCAATCCGCGCGCAACATCTCGGTTCAGGGCGAGGCGCCCTCGGCCGCGCTCGCTTACCAGTTCGCAGAGAAAGTGAAAAAGAACCCCGGGCTCCGGAGTTTTTCATTCAACCTCCAGACCCCGCGAATTTTGCCCAACGACCACGCGCAATTCCGCCTCGAGGGAAAAACAAAATGATCGCGAACTGGCTCTCCCGGCTAAATCAACGCGAACGCGTTCTGGCCCTGACGGTCGCAGGCATTCTCTTTCTCCTCATCAACCTAGCGATCTGGAATGCGCTCCTCGGGCTGAGCGCGGGCGCGCGCGCGGATTATGCCGAGGAGCGAGCGGCGCGGGGGGACCAGAAGATTTATCTCGAGGAGGAAAAAATGTGGCAGCGGCGGGCCGACTGGATCGCGAAAAAGCAGCCGAGGTCAAACGACCCGGCGGAAGCTTCTTCGCTCCTCACCCAAGTGAAGGAGGTCGCCGGCCGCTACAACGTGCAAATCGATAATCCGCAGATCGGCCCGGTCGAGAACACGCCTTCGCATCAATCGATCTCCGCCAGCTTCGAGAGCAAGAGCGGCTGGGAACCGCTCGTCCATTTCCTTTACGACTTGCAAAAGCCGGAGTCGTTCACGGTTTTTGAAAACGTAAACTTGATGGTGGACGCAACCGATCCGACAATCATGCAGGGGCGCTTCAAGATCGCAAAGTGGTTCGCGCCAGCCGGGCAGAAATGATGAAAACAAGAAAGTTAATTCTGATTTGCGGCGGAGCGCTTCTTTGCCTAACGACAGGGGCGTGGGCCAAGGACGACCTCCCCAGGAACGAGCCTTTCGCGCATTACGAGCCGATGTTAAAACATTCGCCCTTCGCCGTCGCGACCGCCGGTGCGCCGCTCGGCAGCAAGCCCGATTTCGCGAAGGACCTTTACGTGGCTAATGCCGCCCATTCCATCGACGGCGATTTCGTTACCCTCGCTTCTACCACTGACAAGAACCTGAAGGAATACCTCAATACGCGCGAGACGGTTGACGGCTATTCCATTTCCAACATCCAGTGGTCGGATCGCGTCGGGGAAACCAAAGTCACCGTTTCGAAGGACGGACAGTTTGCCACCCTCACTTTCAACGAAGCGCTTCTCAGCCAGACGATTCAAAATCCCGTCACCCAGAGCCCGCAACTGGTCCCCGGTCGCCCGCCAGTCAACGGGCGCCCTAACCCCAGCATGCCGGTAATCCAGCGCCCAATGCCGGTCCCGCAAATTCCCACGCCGCCGCCTCATGCGCGCCCGGTGATCCGGCGCCACACCGCCGGGTCGCCGCAGCAGAATGTTCAAAATGCCGCGGCACCGCTGACCGCCGAAGACGATTCGGACTTCGAGAGGCCCTAACCGAAGGGATCCCAACCATCAGGATCCACCCCAGTCATCATCAGGCGTGTCCGGTTTTCTATCGGGACCGGCCGAGTAAAGATCGAAACCAGTGGGATTCTTCCGGCCCGGACACAGGTAGATGTAGGGATTGTTCCAGGGATCCTTGGGCATTTCCTTGAAGAGCTGATACCAGCGCTGGGGCTGCGGCTCGCTCGACGGCTGCGTGACCAGGGCCTGCAAACCCTGGTCGGTCGTGGGGTAAAACCCGTTCATGCTCTCATAGAGTTTTAACTGGGTGGAAATACTCTGGACATCCGCCGCGACGCGGTTGTGCCGCGCATATTCGACGTTGCCGCCGAGCTTGTAAATCGCTGCCCCCATGAGCAGCGCAATGATCGTGACCACGATCATGATCTCGAGCAGGGTGAAAGCACTTTGATTTTTGCGCATAGATGATGGCCGTCGGGGTTAGTTCAACGGCTCGAGCAGGTAGTCCAATTTATCCCAGAGATATTTCAGTTGAATCTGCGTTTCCCTTATCGCCGAGGCGGAAGTTCCGGCGCCTGCCAGAATAATCACATCATTCGTTCCTGTCTTCAACAGCGAGGCGGGGACGATCTTCTGTGCCCGCACCCAGCCGGTGTACTGGAATTGCATCGTTTGCAGGAGCGAAAGGGAAAGTCCGCGGTAGGCCGGATCAGCCAGATCGGGTAAAACAAGCGAAGCCGGGCCGATGTCCTCCCCGTTGACGTAAATTTCCGGCGGCGCTTCGATCTGCGGGCTGGCCACTTCGAAAGTGAGCAGGGCCACAAGTGGTTGCGCCTCGAGGCCGAACTGAAAGGACCCGCCATTCTGCATGCTCGGGCCGATTGGGATCGTCTCCACCGTCAGCGGCGCGGTCACCGTCCCGAAAACCTCCCGGTCGTCCGCGCCGGTTTTGAGCGCCGCCGGGCCGCCGAACGGATCGGCCATGAGCTTTTCCTGCTCGGCATGCATCGGCCGCATCACCTGGCTGACCTTCATCCAATCGAGATAAGCGCCGCGGACCGAGCGCCCATCGCCCGGCACTTCGATGTCGATCGCGGTCACACCGATCATAGGCACAACGGTCGTCGATGAGGTGGCGAGCCCGGTCTTTTGGCCTAGCGGACCGGAGCGCACGACTTGCGTCCCCGATTCATCCCAGGCGGTCAATTCCGGTTGTTCATCAGGCAAATCGTCAAAATAGAGACGGAAAAGCAGCAACTGGCAGTCGTCGTTAGGCCGGTTCAGGTGAATACGGAAAACGCTCTTCGCAGCCGCGCCTGATTCTGCCTTGCCCGTCGCAAAGGAGATCGATTCCACCCAGGCCGGCGCTGCCTGCACCTTCGAATGGGCCGGATTGCTTTGCCGCAGATCGAGCCACGCGCTCTCCGGCGCGGCCTCGGCCGATTGACTCGGCCTGAGTACCTGGGTGCCGGAGGGCTGCAGGGCGACCTGCGCGGGAGCGTGATGCAGGGGAGCGAACCAGAGCGAGAGCGCGAGCACGACGGAGCGGCGAAACATGGCGGCGGCCAGATTATGTTAGTGAGGCTGCAACTGCAAACTATGCGTCATCTCAAAAACCGCCGAAAGAATACTGTAAACCACAAAGCCAACGATGACCGCGATGACAACGATGATGATGGGCGGAATCAAGGCCGAGATGATATTGACCGTGCGATCCAGCTCCCGCTCGTAGACATCGGCAATGGTTTGCATGGTGTGTGCAAAGTGCCCGGTTTGTTCGCCGACCGCCATCATGTCGGTAAAGAGGTCGGGGAAGAGTTGCTCCTTCGCCAGCGCGCTCGAGAGATTGGCGCCGTCGATCACGGCCCGCCGGACGTCGCGCAGTTTTGCCTCAAGATATTTGTTTGCCGCGATTTCCGTTACCAAGTCGAGCGCCTTGAGGAGCGGGATCCCGTTCTCCATCAATGTGCCTAACGTTCGCGAGAACTGTGCGTAATACTGGTGACGGCGGATGCGCCCGTAGCCCGGAATCGACAGCCGAAGACGGTCCCACGTCTCGCGACCTTCCTCACTTCGGACGAACGCGCGAAACCCGACCATTGCCCCGAGAACCAGGAGAACCAGAACCCACCAGTACCCGGTGATGGCATGATGCACGCCGATCAGAATGCGGGTTGGCAACGGCAGTGTACCGCCGGTTTCCGCCATGAAACCGGTCAGCTGCGGCACCATGAAGGTGATGAAAATGATGATCAGGACCGAGCCGGCAAAAGCCAAAAACGCCGGGTAAATCAACGCCTGCTGCACGCGGTCCCGCAGATTTTTCTCCTGCATCAAATGCTGGACGACGCGGCTCAGAATGTCTGGCAATGCGCCACTCGCTTCACCCGCGCCGACCATGTTGACATAGAGCGGCGTAAAAATGCGCGGGAAATCCCGCAGCGCCTGCGAGAAGCTGCGGCCATCGATCAGCGCCTGGTGGAGCGCGCTGGTCATCCGCTGCACTCGCGGATGTTTCAACCGCTTCTCCAGGACCCCGAGGCTTTCGTCGAGCGTCATCCCAGCCTGCAAGAGATGACCGAGTTGCTCCGTGAAAATCAGCAACTGGCCATGCGGGATCTTGAGATTCTCCTTGGGCGCGGCGGACGCAGTCACCGTTTTGCCATCAACCACCTGCGGCGCGGAGGCCATCGCTTCGACCCGGATCGGCACGCAATTCTCCTGTTCAATCTGCCGAATGGCGACCGAACGGTCGGGCACATTCAGCACGCCCTCGACGAGATCGCCCTGCGCATTGCGCGCGCGGTAGGAAAATTGCGGCATCGGTCTAAAAAACGGCAGAAGCTAGCGCGCCGTGTTTGTCACGTCCAATCGCGCGTCTCCGGAAGAGAGGACGCAGCTGGCTTTATTCCATCGGCGCATCCCGGCCGATTCGCTCCGCTTTGGAGGTGCATTCGTCCGATCGCGATCGTATGAAGAGCAGAACTTTGGCCCGCGTGCGGGAATCGATGACTAACGATCCGTTGAAAATCTCCCTCGCCCATGACCAGGTCGTTGCCGTCTCCGAATATGGCACGGAGAATGGCTCCCCCATCTTGTTCTGTCACGGCTGGCCGAGTTCTCGCACCATGGCGGAGCTGACCGATAGCGCGGCAGACGCGTTGAATCTCCGCATCATCTCTCCGGATCGACCCGGCATCAGAAATTCTTCGTTTCGTTCCGAAAGAAAATTGCTCGATTGGCCGCCCCTCCTCGCGGAATTGGCCGACAACATGGGCATCGGCGAATTTCGGATCCTGGCAATTTCCGGTGGCGCTCCTTACGCATTTGCCGCGGCCTGGGCTTTGCCGGAACGAGTGCGCGCGATCGCGGTGGTGAGCGGCGCGCCGCCCCTGGCTGAGCTGAGCGATCGCACCGGGCTGCTGGCGCTATATCGCTGGTTGCTCTTCCTCTACCCGCGACAGCGCGAACTCCTCCGCTACTCATTTCACGCAGTCCGGCCCCTTCTTTCGGTCAAGGTCCCGATTCGTTTCCGGCCGCTGCTCCTCAAACTTCTCCAGCCCTGCGACGCCCGCGTCATGCGCGACATCGCCGCCTTCGAGGCTTGCTTCGAAAGTCAGCGCCAAGCGTGGCGCGCCTCGGCTGATGGCTTGATGGTCGACGCGGAAATTTACGCGCAGCCTTGGGGTTTCCCGCTCGAGGAGGTTCGCGTCCCGGTGCGGCTCTGGCATGGCAAAAACGATCGCAGCTTTCACTGGAAACTGGCGGCGTCGTTAGGCCAGCGTCTTCCTCATTGCAACGCGCGGTTGGTGGAAGGAGAGGGGCACTATTCGTTGCCCATTCGTCACATGCCCGAAATTCTGGCGGACTTGAAATCGGCCTGACGCTCTGACGATTTCCTCTGTTCGGCGGCGCAGAAGTGGCTCAATTGGTGGAGTGCCAGATCTTACCGGGAGCGCAATCCAGGATCAGCCTCTTCGCCGGGGCTCGAATATCGACCCGGGATTCGCAGCTCGGGTTCGGCAGTTGGTCGCGGATTGGGGCATCGACAAATCGCCCGAGTTGATCGAGGAGCTGATCGTTACCGCGCTGAAAATGGGGCGGGACAAGATGGGGACGGGCGACCTCAAGCTGATGAACCGTTCTCTCAAGGAGCTGCGCTATGCCGCAAAAGTCTTTGCGCCATATCGCGACGTGAAAAAAGTTGTCGTCTTCGGCTCCGCCCGGACCGCGCCCACCGAAGCCGCCGCGCAACTGGCCGAAGAGTTCGGCCGCCAGATGGTGGCGCATCATTTCATGGTGATTACCGGAGGCGGGGATGGCATCATGGGCGCAGCGCAGCGAGGCGCGGGGCGCGAGAACAGTTTCGGACTGAATATTCGCCTGCCTTTCGAACAGCGAGCGAACGAAGTCATCCACGGCGATCCGAAGCTGATCAACTTCAACTATTTCTTCACCCGCAAATTGAATTTCGTGAAGGAAACGCACGCCGTGGCGCTTTTTCCCGGCGGATTTGGGACGATGGATGAAGGATTCGAAGCGCTCACTCTGATGCAGACGGGCAAGGGTCTCATCATCCCGATCGTCCTGATCGATCGGCCAAACGGGAGCTATTGGGAAAACTGGATGCGCTTCCTAACCGAACACCTGCTCAAGCAGGGGCTGATCTCGGAGGAGGACTTCAACTTTATCAAGATCGCACACAACGTCGAGGAAGCGGTCGGGGAGATTCTGCTCTTTTATCGCAATTACGACTCGTCGCGCTGGGTCGGATCTCGATTGGTCTTCAGAATCCATAAACCGCTCACGAAAAGAGCGCTAAATGATTTAAATCAGCGCTTTGCGGACTTGCTGCGCGAGGGTGAAATCGTGCAAAGCGGGGCGGTGCCGCAGGAGCGAAACCAGCCCGAGTTGGCTCACCTGCCGCGTCTCATTCTCGCGCCGCACCGGCACGAGTTTGGCCGGTATCGCCAGCTAATCGATGCGATCAATCTGGCTGAAACGTTGGAGTAGCGCCGGCGCGCGCCGAAGGCCGTTGCGATGTCGAAGTGGCCGATTGCCCCGAACCGCCGCTGCAATCAGGCGGCTGGCCGCTCCGTTTTCTCGATGATGTAATTGTGGATCGAGTTCACGGTTTGCAGGGCCTGGCCGGCGACTTCGGAGTTGGGCACGCCGACCCCAAAAGTCTTCTCCATGCTCACCACCAGCTCGAGCGCGTCGATGGAGTCGAGCCCCAGCCCGTCCGGTCCAAAAAGAGGCAGGTCGTCCGCGATCTGATCCGCTGGAGTTTGTAGCATCAGGTTCTTCACCAGCATCTCTTTGATTTGAGTGCGAAGATCGGGTTCAGGCATGGGTTCGCAATTTTAGGGATGCAATGCTTAGACGAAAACCGACCGGATGTCACCGGATAAATCTTTCTGGGAGCTGCGCTCTACGAAGCGCGAGATCGAGCTTGCGCAGCTGTGTCTCCCAGCGTCGCTCATAGGGCGACGGCTACAAAGCGCAGGGTCAGGCGTCTCTCGGCGCCTGGTCGTCTGGCACGGCCGCTGCGCCTGGCGGCGGAACTTCGCGCGCGGTCGGGGCATTATCGATCCGCGGCACGGTGGCATCCGCCTGGCGGACCTCGGGCTTCGGTGGGGTGGCGTTGCCGGCGTTGTGCAACTCGTCATTGAACTCGTCCTTCGCCTTCTGGAATTCCTTGACTGCCTGGCCCATGCCTTTGGCCAGCTCTGGCAGCTTCTTCGCGCCGAAGAGCACGAGGACGATCAACAGGATGATGATCAGGTCCGGTCCGCCAAAGTTAGACAACAGGGCGAGCAGATCCATAACGAACTCGAACATCGGACGATCTCTCCTCGTTGCAAGACATTTCCCGACGCGCCCGCCTCGACCACCGCGTGGTTAGGGCGCATTGCCTGGCGCTCCGAGGAAGCCTCCTCCTAGACGTCGTAATACATCTGGAACTCGTACGGGTGCGGGCGCAGCCGCAGCGCGTCGTATTCCTTTTGCTTCATCTCGATCCAGTTGCCGATGAAGTCGGCATTAAAGACATCGCCCCGGAGGAGAAAAGAATGATCGTTCTCAAGCGCGGCGATCGCTCCGCCTAACGAATCAGGCACGCTCGGCACGTTCGCCAGTTCTTCTGGGGGAAGTTCATAGAGATTCTTGTCGAGTGGATCGCCGGGATCGGTCCGGTTCTGGATTCCATCGAGCCCTGCGAGGAGGAGCGCGGCAAAGGCGACATACGGGTTGGCCGCCGCATCCGGCGTGCGAAACTCGATGCGCTTCGACTTCGGATTCGCCGAGTAGGTTGGGATGCGGATTGCCGCCGAGCGGTTACGTGCGGAGTAAGCCAGATTCACCGGCGCCTCGAATCCTGGGACGAGCCGTTTGTAGCTATTCGTGGTCGGGTTGGTTATGCAGGTCAATGCCGGGGCATGTTTCAGAACGCCGCCGATAAAGAAGAGCGCCAGGTCGCTCAAGCCGGCGTAGCCGTTGCCGGCGAAGAGCGGCTTGCCATCCTTCCAAAGCGACATGTGGGTGTGCATGCCCGAGCCATTGTCGCCAAAGAGCGGCTTTGGCATGAACGTTACCGTTTTGTTGTGCTTCCGCGCGACGTTGCGGACGATGTACTTGTAGTACTGCATGTAATCACCCATCGTCTTGAGAGGCGCGAAGCGGATGTCGATCTCGGCCTGGCCGGCGGTCGCGACTTCGTGATGCTGGCGCTCGATCGGAATGCCGGCTTTCTCCAACTCGAGGCACATCTCGCTCCGGATGTCTTGCAGCGTATCTAATGGCGCGACTGGGAAATAGCCCTCCTTGGTCCGGATCTTGTAGCCGAGGTTGGGAAATTCTTCCCGGCCGCTGTTCCAATGCCCTTCGCTGCTGTCGACCGAGTAGGAGCAACTGTTCCCGGCGTTGTCGAAACGCACGTCGTCGAAGATGAAAAATTCCGCTTCCGGCCCGAAAAACGCGGTATCGGCAATGCCGGTGCTATGCAGATACGCCTCGGCTTTTTCCGCCAGGCCGCGCGGATCGCGGTTATAAGGTTCGCGCGTGATCGGCTCGACGATCGTGCAGATGAGACTGAGGGTTGGTTCGACGTTAAAGATATCGATCCAGGCCGTTGCCGGATCGGGAATGACGAGCATATCGGAGGCGTTGATCACTTTCCAGCCACGGATGCTCGAGCCATCAAAGCCGAGCCCCTCGGTGAAAATGTCCTCGTTGTACTCGGTCAGGGTGGTGGTGAAATGCTGCCACGCACCGGGCAGATCGGTGAATTTGAAATCCACGAGTTTGACCTCGTGGTCTTTGATCATTTTGCTGACGTCGGATGGAGTTTTCTTATTGTTAGGCATGTTGTTGGAGATGAGTGAAAAGTTAAATTGTTAAAACGTTAAATCGGCGGCAAACAACCGAGCGCCGGATCGTCGAAACCGTTTTAACAATTTAACGCTTCAACAATTTAACGAATCTATACGGCTTTCTCGCCGATCTCTTCCGTTCGAATCCGGACCGCATGCTCGACTGGCAGCACAAAAACCTTGCCGTCGCCGATCTTGCCCGTTTTTGCCGCACTCACCACCACGCTGACCGCCTTGTCCACCATGTCGTCCGCCAGCACCACTTCCACCTTTACCTTCGGTAAAAAATCAACCGTGTATTCGCTCCCACGATAAATTTCCGTGTGCCCTTTCTGACGCCCGAAGCCCTTCACTTCCGTCACCGTCATGCCCTCGATGCCGAGCTCGGCCAGGGCTTCCTTCACCTCCTCGAGTTTGAACGGCTTGATGATCGCTTCGAGCTTTTTCATAGGCTTTACAGTGGTGACGTTCGACGGATTTTCAAACGAACTCGCAGTAGAGAATCAGAGATCACGGGGGGAGCGCAAGCGCCGATTTTTTTTTGGCGACTCGCGCTGCTCTCTTGTTCGGAATAACGACGGACGCGGGAGGAATCCTACCAAGGGGCGGATGTGCCGAGGCCGCTTCGACGCATTCTTTCAGAAACTCCTTCTTCTCGGGAAATGCGTTCGAGTCGAGGCAACTCCGGGCGAATGCCGGGACCGCCTTGTGCTGTTGGCAATTCGATTTGAACGACCAGGCTGCCATCGCAAAAAAAACGGTAATTCAACGGGGATTTCTTGAGGCTTCGATCAGCAAGTTTATACTGACGCAGTATGCCGGCCGACTCCTTCGTTCATCTCCATCTCCACACCGAATACTCGCTCCTCGATGGGGCGGTGCGGATGAAGGAGCTGATGAAAAAAGCGGCCGAAATGGAGATGCCGGCGGTCGCGATTACCGATCACGGCAACCTGCATGGCGCGATTGAATTTTACCAGGCGGCGACGGACGCGGGAATCAAGCCGATCATCGGCGTGGAAGCATACATGGCGCCGGGGTCGATCAAGGATCGGCCGAATTCGCAGCGCGAGGCCGCTTATCATTTCACCCTGCTGGCGCGCGACGAGACCGGTTACCAAAATCTCGTTAGGCTAATGTCGACCGCGCATCTTGAGGGGATGCATTACAAGCCGCGGATCGATCGCGAATTGCTGGCCGCTCATTCGAAAGGGCTGATTGGGATGAGCGCGTGTCTCAAGGGTGAGATCAACATGGCGATCCAGGCCGATCAGCTCGAGAAAGCGCGGGAGAGCGCGGCGACTTTTCGCGACATCCTGGGCCCGGAGAATTTCTTCCTCGAGCTGCACGAACACGGACTGGAAGCGCAGCGAAAGTGCAATCGTGTCCTGCCGCAAATCGCGCGCGAATTCGGGCTCGGCCTGGTGGCGGCGAACGACGTTCACTTTCTCGAGCGCAGTCATCACGAAGCGCACGACGTCATGATCTGTATCGGCACCGGCAAAATGGTGCACGACGAAAAACGGATGCGTTATGTGCCGGAGCTTTATTTCAAAAGTCCGGAGGAGATGCGCGGGCTTTTCCCCGATCATCCGGAGGCGATTGCCAATACCGTTGCCATCGCCGAGCGCTGCAACCTGAAACTGGAATTTGGGGCCTCGAAGTTTCCGGAATACGAGGCGCCGCCCGGCAAGACGCGCCGGGAATATCTGCGCGAGCTTTGCGAGACCGGCCTGCGAAAACGCTACGGTGAACGCGCCACAAACGATCCCGAACTGCGCGCCCGCCTGACGAAAGAACTGGAGGTGATCGAGAAGACCGGATTCGTCAGCTACTTCCTCATTGTTTGGGATTTCATCCATTTTGCCAAGCAGCGCGGCGTTCCGGTCGGCCCGGGTCGCGGTTCGGCCGCCGGTTCCCTCATCGCTTACGTGCTCGAGATTACTGATATCGATCCGCTCCAGTTCGGCCTGCTCTTCGAGCGGTTCCTCAATCCCGAACGCGTTTCTCCGCCTGATATCGACGTTGACTTTTGTGAAGCGCGCCGTGGCGAAGTGCTCGAATACGTGCGGCAAAAATACGGTGAGCGCCGGGTCTCGCAGATCATCACCTTCGGAAAACTAAAGGCGAAAAGCGTGGTGCGCGACGTCGGCCGGGTGATCGGCCTGAGCTACAGCGAAGCGGACCGGATCGCGAAGATGATCCCTAACGAGTTGAACATCACCCTCGCCCAGGCCGCGGAAAAGACGCCCGATTTGAAGAAGGCGATCGAGACCGAACCGGCGACGCGCCAGCTCTGGGAATATGCCACGGTTCTCGAAGGGCTTTCGCGCAACGCCGGGGTGCACGCCGCCGGCGTCGTGATCGCGGATCGCGATCTTTCCGAATATGTCCCGCTCTGCCGCGACTCGAAGGGCAACGAAGTCGTGACCCAGTACCCGATGAATCCGTTGAACGATCTCGGGCTGCTGAAAATGGATTTTCTCGGACTGAAAACACTGACCGTGATCGAGGACACGATCACGCTCATCCATCAGCCTGAGCCGGAGTTTTCGCTCAAGGCCATCCCGCTCGATGATGCCGCCAGTTTCGCCCTCTACAACCGGGGCGAAACCATCGGCCTTTTCCAAATGGAATCGGGCGGCATGACGAGCGTCTCCAGGCAGCTCGACGTGCAAAAACTCGACGATATCATGGCTTTGATCGCGCTTTATCGCCCGGGCCCGATGGACCTGATCGGCGATTACATCAAACGCAAGAAAGGCCTGACGAAAATCAGGTACGAGCATCCGCTCCTCCAGGAAATCTGCGGCGACACCTATGGCGTCATGATTTACCAGGAACAGGTGATGGCGGCGGCCAACCGGCTGGCCGGCTATTCGTTAGGCCAGTCCGATTTGCTGCGGCGCGCGATGGGGAAAAAGGACAAGGGCAAGATGGCGAAGGAGCGCGCCAGTTTTGTCGAGGGTTGCGCCCGGACGAACAAGATTCCGGAGAAGAAGGCGAACGCGATTTTTGATTTGCTGGAAAAATTTGCCGGCTACGGATTTAACAAGAGCCACAGCGCGGCTTACGGCGTGATCAGTTATCAGACCGCCTATTTGAAGGCGCATTATCCGGTCGAGTTCATGGCCGGATTGTTGAGCAACGAAATCAATAACACGGACAAAATTTCGATCTTCGTGGGCGAGTGCAAACGAATGGGCATCCCGATTCTCCCCCCGGACATGAACCGCAGCAGCCTGAAGTTTGTCCCGGAAATGTGGAAAGGACCTTTGGGTCCCGAAGGAGCTACGCCTAGCGACGATCGCGGCACAAAGGCCGCTCCCACATTGAATGCCATCCGATACGGGTTGGCCGCGATCAAGAATGTGGGCGAAAGCGCGATGGCCGCCGCGATCGCGGAGCGGGAGCGGGGAGGGGACTTCGCTTCGCACGAGGATTTCTGCAGCCGGATCGATTCGCGGCTCGCAAATCGCAAGATTGTCGAGAGCCTGGTCAAAGCCGGCGCTTTCGATTTTCTCGGGCGCGATCGGGCGGAGCTTTTCGCCTGCATTGAAGAAACGCTCGCGGCCGCCGCCGCCGCCCATCGCGATCGTGCCGCTGGCCAGGTTTCTCTCTTCGACGATCTCCCGCGTCCGAGCGCATCGCGCCCGAACCGGCCTTATGTGCCATGGAGCGAGCGCGAGAAATTGTCCTTCGAAAAGGAGCTGCTCGGTTTTTATGTCACCGGCCACCCGCTCGATGCCTATGCGCATCTTTTCGCCGCTGGGAAATATCAGACCATCGTGTCGTTAGGCGAGCTGGACGATCGCGCGAGCTTCACGATTGCGGGCGCGATCGCGCAGGTCGACCGCAAGTTCACGAAGAAGGAAGGCAAACCGTTCGCGGTCGTTTTTATCGAAGATCTAACCGGCACGCTCGAGGTCGTGCTTTGGAATGAAACCTACGTCCCGGTTTCGAGCGCGCTTGAACCGGGAACCGTCTTGGCAATTCGCGGCACGCTCGACAAACGCGACGACAGTGTTCGCGCCACGGCACAGAAGGTGAAGGTGCTCAAGCTGGAGACGACCGTGCCTGACGAAATCTCAAATGGTGCGGAGAAGAACGGAACGCCAGGCCTAGGGGAAGACGAACCCATTACTCTGCGTTTTGGCGCCGGAGCTGCGCCGGAGGAGTTGCGCAGGGTGCGGGAGATTCTCGCTTCCTCTCCCGGCAGCCGGCCGGTGACGTTAGTGCTCACGAGCGCAAACGGGACGGCGGTGCGAATCGACGCCGGCGAGCGCTGTCGGGTCGAATTTACGCCGGCAATCGAACGGCACCTGGCTCCCTGGCTCGTCTAAGATCGCTCCAAGGAGATCGATCAGGGCGTCGGTCAGGACGGCCGGGTCTTCGTCAGGCAGCTGGCAAAGCCCGCCCGCCAGATCGGTCAGGATGGCCGACGTCCAAAAACTAGCTTCCCGTCACGCACATCGGCCCGAATGGTCTGGCCTTCGTGGAATTTGCCTTCCAGGATTTGCAGACTCAGGGGATCGAGAATCTCTTTTTGAATCGCCCGCTTCAATGGCCGTGCCCCGTAAACCGGATCGTAACCTTCCTGTGCGATCCGTTCCTTCGCCGCGTCGGTCAACTCCAGGGTGATCTTCTGGTTCTCCAGCCGTTTCGTTAGGCGACGAAGCTGGATCTCGACGATCTGCTTCAGGTCATCGTCGTTCAGTCGATCGAAGATGATGATCTCGTCGACCCGGTTCAAAAACTCCGGGCGAAAATGCTGCCGCAACGCCTCCAACACCAGCCGCGACCGTTCTTCGCGCGATGCTTCCCCGGTGATAAACTGGGAGCCGATATTCGATGTCATGATGATGACGGTGTTCTTGAAATCGACCGTGCGCCCCTGGCCATCCGTGATCCGGCCGTCGTCGAGCACCTGCAAGAGGACGTTGAAAACTTCCGGGTGCGCCTTCTCGATTTCGTCGAAGAGGATGACCGAATAGGGCTTGCGCCGGACGGCCTCGCTCAACTGCCCGCCCTCCTCATATCCGACGTAGCCGGGCGGCGCGCCGATGAGTCGCGCCACGGTGTGTTTCTCCATGT
>JBOHXL010000020.1:0-12057 GCA_050736975.1 Chthoniobacterales bacterium
CTATCATTAATACCAATCGCGGTGCTATTGCCACCGAGACTGCCAAGATCCGTCATCCCGGTGCCGGGATTCCAGATAAAGGCATGTTGATTCTGCGCCAGCGCCAGCGGTGCCAGCACGAGAGTTACGCACATAACCGTGAGTAACTGCATTGTTTTCATTATTTGCTTTCTTTGCTCCCGCGAAGCCGCCGGATCATTCTGGCGGTTTGTTCGCATGGAGATACAATAACGGTCAAAACGTCGACCGCATATCAGGGATGATCCCCCATTTTTCAGCAGAAAAATCCCCGATGGCGGCATCAGGGCTTTTGACCCTGCGCCCGGTCGTCAGCCTAACGACTCGTTCGCACCACGCTTGAGCTTGCGATTCTGCTCTGTCTGTCGGAAAACGTTGGCGAAACGCTACTGCATCCCGCCGCAGCCAGTGATCAGGACCGTCGCCCCGCTCGTGAGATAGTCGGAGGTGACGAAATCGGGCACGCCGTCGCCATTGAAGTCGCCCGTGCTAAGGTGCCCCGCACCAGGGGTTTTTCTCGGCACAGTCAAAGGATATTGCCTGATCGGACCGAAGCCGCCCCGTCCATTGCCTTTGGCGACCGCGAGGAAAGAGTATTCACTCACTACCAGATCGACGTTCCCGTCCCCGTCGATGTCGACGGCCAAGAGTCCCTCGGGATAGTCGAACGGCACTGTTGTCGAGGCCACGAAACTTCCGGTTCCATCACCAAGGAAAGTCGCGACCTCAGTAGGCGGGCTGTTGATCGTTGAGACGGCGAGATCGACGTGGCCGTCGCGATTAAAATCCGCGACCGCCACCGTCGTCGGATTGCCGGCCCCAAACGAATAGCTGCTCCCCACCGTGAAGCCCCCAGCGCCATCGCCGAGAAGAATCTGCAAGTCCGTCGTCGCCACCGCGAGATCAGGAATGCCGTCCCCGTTAAAATCCCCGACCGCCATCAAGCCGCCACCAATTGGCGTGACAATAGGAGCGCCAAAGCCACCATGTCCGTCGCCCAGCAGAACCAGGGTACTCCCGTTCGTATAATCCGACACGGCGATATCCAGGTTTCCGTCCCGATTGAAATCTGCGACCAACAGCTGTTGGATTTGGGAGGTTTCCAGCGGGATTTCCACCGGCGCGGCGAAACCGCCACTTCCGTTGTTCAGCAGTATTTGCAAACCTATGGAGTCGTCGCCCACCACAATATCAGGCCTACCGTCCCCGTTGAAATCACCCACTGCGATAGTATAGGCAAAATTGCCCCCCGAATAGGTAGCCGGCGGGCCAAAATGCCCCGCGCCGTCGCCGTTATAGACGTGGATCTGGTCGTCACTTTCGAGTAAGGCGAAGTCGGCGTTCCCGTCGCCGTTGAAATCCGCCACCACGTTGCCAAAGCTGTAAAGCTGAAAAGTCACCTTACCGAGGTAGGTCTGACGGAAGCGCAGCTTGCAGCCCGCGGCATCCAGATTCAGCGGCGCAGCCAGCCATCCGGCCACGACCAGCAGGCACAGAGATAATGAGGCGATACGGTTTCTTATTGCGGCGATTCTTGTTTTCATTTGGAACTCTTTCTGTCTCGATTGTTTTGGAATTTTCAGCAGGATGACAGAATCATGCTCAAAGTGTATATCAGGGATGATCCCTCATTTTTCAGGTGAGAAATCCCCGATGGCGACATCAGGGCTTTTCACTCTGCGCCCGGCCCTCAGCCTAACGACTCGCTCGCACCACGCTTGAGCGCGGCCGCGCTCCGGTAGCCGAGCTTGAGCTTGATATGGGCGCAGTGCGTCTCCACCGTCTTCCGGCTGATACCAAGTTCCCGTGCGATTTGACCAGTGCCGTGCCCCGCCCCAATCGATGTGAAAATCGTCAGCTCTCGGTTGCTTAGTTGGCTCAGAAGGTCACGTTTTTTTTCCGATCCAGCGACCAGTTTACGCACCGCAAGCAGGCCAACGCGCGGGCTCACCCAGATTTCACCGGCAAGGACAGTTTGGATCGCTTCGTGCAACCTTTCCGAGGTGCCGTCCTTCATCCAATAGCCGGACGCGCCGGCGCGGAGGATTCGCTCCGCATAAGTGCTTTCTGAATTTGACGACGCGACGAGAATTTTTGTCCTGGGGAATCGCCCGTGAAGGTCCTTAATCCAAAAGATACCATCCTCGTTGTTCCGGAAGGGCTCGGCGATAAGCAGATGGGGCCGGTGCCGTTCGATCAGTTGAGGGATCTCGCCATAATCGCCGGTTGTTGCACAGACGAGCAGTTGCGGGATCGATGCCACGACTTGGGCCAGGCCAATTCTAAAAACCTCCATCCCATCTATCAAAAGAACGCGGCAGGCTTTGCTGAGCACAGAGGATAGCGGAGACCGCGTCATTAGAAAACAACAGTATTACCAGAAGGTGACATTTCCAGGCAAGCATTTTATCGGGATAGATCATTTCGCATGTGCGAGAGACGGCACGGAGATTTGAGGTCGGTGTGCAAATCTTGACAAACGCTGGTATCCTCGCTGTGCTCTTCATCAGCGAAGCGCTTTCTCGGCCTACCCGACTTTCCGTTCGCAAGGCAACGGCCCGCAATACCGAGCGACGACTTTCTGCGCGAGGTTTCGCGCGACACTGGCGAACGCTCGCTCTGCGCACACGACGAATTCAGGTGCTCTCGCAGCGCGTCTGGTTTTTTCGATTCGTCATCATCAGCGCTTCGTCTCGCGCGGCTCCCATGATGAAACCCGACGATGCGCTACGGCAAAGCTGCCGTAACGGCTTGCGAAGCGAACGGCCGGGCTTTCAAAACTGATAGCTACCGTAACGGATGGGCGAGTCCCCGGGTTATCGCTCGAGTTGCTTCCTAATCCTGGCTAGCTCCGCACGCATCTCCTTAAGTTGTTGTTTCTTGGCGGCCAGGTCCGAGTCGGCTTCTGTAAACGGGACGATTTCCGCACAGATTTCGAACAAATCTTCTCGGCCGGAATAATACCGGCGCGCAATGTCCAGCTTGTCGAGATACCTCATTGGGAACCAGAGTTTCTTATTCGGGAAAAGCGAGTTGATCCGATTCCTGAATCTCACCTGAAAGCGCCAGAAATGATCTGTCCGGCAATATCCAAAGCCCACCCTTGGCGCATCCGTCATAAGAGGGATAAGACATGACACCAAGAGAGACCCGGTCGATTCTCTCTCGTCCTCGCCGGTTTGTCGGACCCAGTCGATGTCCAACGACGCGTTCTGGACGAGAGAAATCCTTCCCTTAAAATCCCGGCGATGATCGTCCAACCAGGCGACAATTTTGTTCCTGGCTCGTTCCTCGCGCCTGTGTTGACCGCGACCTCCTTTGTTCAGAATTCTTAGAGAACAGAGGTCAACGAAGTGTCCCTCTCTTAAACAGTGAAGGACTACGGCCGTAGAATCGAGCCCACCGCTCCAGGCAATTCCTGTGTGGGGGTGCTTCTCCTCAACACGTGCTACCGCCGCTGTCTTTTGAATGCCAGGCTGTTTAATCACGCGGTCTAGACGGAAAACATCGTGGAATATCGGCCAAAAAACTGCGGCGAGGTGCACCCCTCTGGCGGCTAGGTCTCTCGTGCAAATCTAACCGAAGCCCCCGGATCAAACACTGGCGAACACCATGCGGTCGGCGAAAGTCGCCATGCCCCGGAAAGTCTGCCGCCGACGCGCTCTAAGCAATTATTTCTTAAGGGGAGCCCGCCTTTCAAAAATCTTGGTGCCGCCCATCGGATCACGCTTTGAGGGTAGATCCTTCATTTTAGATGGCTTGGTTTTTGATGTTTTTGTCGTTTTGCTTTTGGTTTTCATGGTTTGCTCGTTCGTTTTGAATGGAACTTGGTCCGGGATCGGGGTCGCGTCTTAAAAACGTTTAACATTTGGTGGGACGAGAGACTGCGGGGAGCGTGTGATCGACTCGCGTTTCGTGTCCTTCGCGCACGCGTTGCGTCTTTACGGCCGCCGACAGTTGAATGAGCTGACCGACCTTGCGGATTTTTTCCTCAAAAGGCTGCCGCGCGAGGCGGCGGCGCATTTGAAAGCCCGGCCTCGCCCGCGGCTGCGTTACGGCGGTCTTCATGGCGTGGGTAGCTGCAGATTATACCGTTGGAGAATTTCATCCAACAATGTTTTATCGATCTCCGTCTGCTCGAGGATTTGCTCAATCCGCGCCAAATCCTTGTGGCGTCCGACTCTGGCTGCAATGGCGATGGTGTGCACAGGGCGGAAGACCTTTGCCGGCACGCCTTCATACTCGATCGCCCGCGCTTTGCGCACCGCTTCTTCCATGAGCCCGGCGGCGACGCGAAATTGAACTGGGAATCCATGAACGAGAAGATGTTCTCGCTCGACGCGCCAGCCGCGCTCCTGCAAATGCGAATAGATCTCCGGAATGCCCGCGGTCAGGCCTTTCTCGTCGGCGATGAAGATGATGTCGGCGTCGTTCCAGCCACCCGAGCTTGACGTTGGCGTAGCGCACTGCGAGCAGCCCCGTCTCGGGCGATTCCTCGACGGCCACATCCACTCCGATCAAGGACTTCCCGACAAAGCAGTTGTTCCCACGCAATGAAATGACCCTCGTCACATCAGGTTTGACGACGATCTTTAGGGCAACGCGGTGCCGGACTTCGATTTCACCAGAGCGATATCCGCGCTGTTGAGCGTCCCGTCGGCGGTCACGTCGGAGCGGAAATTCGCGCTGCCGACTGATTGTCCGGATCGAGACTCGGTCTGGGCAATGTCGCCCGAGTTGACGGTCCCATCGCCGGTCGTGTCGCCGATGAGAACGCCCATTGTCCGGGAAAAGTTGCCGATGGCTCCGGTCGAGTCAGTCACACCAGTCAAAGTCACTGTGACATACTGGGCATCGGCGACTCCTGCGAGATTGACGGTATATTGATTTGAATTGGGCCCAATCGTGCTGCTGCTGACCGAGCCCGTGCCGCTCGCGACGCCGGCGCTGTCGACACTTTGCAAAGTGTTCATAAAGGTAAAGATCAGCTTGTAGTGGCCCGCGCCGAGCGACGAACTACTCCGGCATTCGATGCCAGGATTACCGGTCAATGGCAAGTCAAGGTCAAAGCTACCGGCACTGCCGTGGGTTATTTCGGAAACCACACTGATCAGTTGCATGACTACCGAATTAATGAACACCTCGTGCGCTGCGATCTCAGTCGCATAAAAGGCGCTCGGATTGGGGGCGGCTACCCAGTTGCCTTGATCATCCTGCGCGAAAAGCCCTGTGGAATCGAACATGGCGGCATAGAACGAGTTTGCTCCATTGGACGCAGTGCTAAATGGTCCGTCCACCGCGAGGTTAATTCCGGCGAGTTCCCACTGATTCGTGTTTCCGTTAAAGACAAACATGAAGCGACTGCGCTTTACTACGCAGGCCGCCTGGACCAGGCCAAAGCGCAGGCCGCGGTCGATCGCTGCAAGAATGAGCCATGGTTCAAGAAGGTGGTGACTCATCCTTACTGGGACGAGATGACGCCGGAAGGCCTTCTCAAGACGCCGGCCGAACTCGCCCAGGCATTGGCCAGGCGCCCGCAGGATTTCGAAATTTACCGCGCGCCTTCTTCCTTTGCGGACTATGGACCCGTTTACGCGACGCTAACTGTGCCGACGCTCGTCATCTACGGATCGGCTGACGAACTCGTGCCGATCGCACGCTCGCGCGCCGTGATTGAACCGGCGCTGCGCAAGTCGGGCGTGGTTTACGAGATCAAAGTATTCGATGGCGCAAGCCACGACATCAAAACCCCGGACGGCCAAGTCCGGCAGGATTACCTCGATCTCATGGTCAGCTGGGCGAAGACGCGATTCGCCGACCACCGGACGGCTGAGAAGTAGTCCCGGCGGTGAATCCTGCGGTCAGCGCTCGGCCGCCCGCGGCAAATCGAAAGCGTCCGTTCCTTCAACCGCCTTTACACCCGGCATTCGGGATTGCTCGAGAAGCAGCTTCTCGCTCGCGACCCCCCGGTGCTGATGGGGCGCAGCGCGCCGGCTCTGGCGCGCCAAGCGCGACTGTTCGTCGGGAGATTATTTGCCTAGGTGATCGGTCGAGCGGATGAACGCGGCCGCGTCGTCGTGGATGGCTTTGAGCGAATCCTGATGGGCGTAGACCATGTGACCCGACTGATAGTAGTGATATTCAATGTGGTCCTGGAGCCGGTCCGGAATCGGTAGGTGATGCATTTCGTACCAACCTTCGTAAAACGGCGTGGCCAGATCGAAATAACCGCCGGCCAAAAAGATCTTAAGGTCCGGATCGTATTTCATGGCGCTGGCCAAATCCGGCATGACGTTGGTCGCCTGCTGCAGTGGCTGGCGCGCCCCCGGCGGCTGGTGCTTGAAATCCCAGCTCTTCCACAATTCGATCTCAGGCAGAAACTTTTTGTCCTGACCAAACTTCAAAGTCTTCCTTACGTAGTCGTTGAAAGCCGAGACATAGGCAGAGCTGATCGCGGCAGACTGCGGATCGTATTCGGCCGACTTGCTTAGTGGGTCCATGGTGGGGCCGGAGAAGCGGGTATCGAGCCGCCCGGTGGTGGTATCCGTATCGTCCTGGAGGTTCTTCTCGAATTCGCCGCCGTCGATGCGCAAGTTAGCCTTCAGAATGTAGCTGACAGGCAGGCCGGTGTAGCCATGCAGCTTTTCCGCGATCGCCTGGCGCTCGGCTTTCGGCAGGGTCGCTCCTTCCGCCAGCGCGTGTGCGTAATCCTTGGTCGCGAAATCCTCCACTTCCTTGAGGAAAGGTTCCAGCGCGGCGGGAGAATTCGGACCGGGCAACTTGTGATGGTACCAAGCGGTGGCCGCGTAGGTCGGCAGCGCCACGACATAGGGCAGCTCGATTCCGGGATTGCTTTCCGGTCTGTCCACGCTCAAGTCGAAGTTCAGGATCTGCGAGAGCAACATGACGCCGTTCAAATCGATGTTGTATTGGTGTTCGAGCAGGTTCACCAGCACGGCGGAGCGCGGCGTGCCATAGCTTTCACCGAAGAGATACTTCGGCGAGTTCCAGCGCCCGTACTTGCTGAGATACGCCACGATGAATTCCGCGAATGCGTGCGCGTCCTGGTCGACGCCGTAAAAGTCTTTCTTCTTGTCTTTCCCGGCGATGCGACTGAAGCCGGTGCCGGGAGCGTCCACAAAGACCAGATCGCTGGCGTCCAGCAAACTGAAATCGTTGTTAACCACTTGATAGGGCGCGGCCGGCGTATGCGCATTGTCCGCCGTGATCACCCGCCTGGGTCCAAACGCGCCCATGTGCAGCCAGACGGTCGAAGAGCCGGGGCCGCCGTTGTATAGAAATGTGATCGGCCGCTTTTCTGGTTCCGTGTTCTGCTTGGTGTAAGCCACGTAGAACATCGAGGCTTCCGCCGTCGGATTCTTGGTCTCCTTGGACTCGTCTTCGCTCTCCTCGCTCTCCTTGGCTTTCTGGTCTTCCGCCATCGCCGCGTCATCCCAGCCTTTGGGATGGACGACGAGCGTCCCTGCCACGGCCTGATAATCGACGCGACCGCCCTCGACGGTTACGCTGCCTGTGCTGTTGCTGGATTCGGGTTCGAAGTGGGCGGCCGGCGTGGAGGTGGGCGTGGGGCTGACCGTATCGTTCGCCTTCGCCTCGGAGCCCTTGTGGGAAGCCGCTTTCGCCGGGACGGCGAGGGTTGCGGCTGCCAGCAGGAGGCAAGCGAAACCGGGCAGATGTTTGCGGAAAGGAATGCGCATTTTAGATGCTGCGTGACTGTTCGACGAAGGTTGTTCTTTCACAATGATGTGACTGAATTGTCGCGGGGAACGGCGTTTGAGCAAACGCTGTTTTCGACCCTGGAATCTCCGCGCCGTGACTACTCGCTCTTTCATTCTCACGGTCATTTGCTGCGGGCGGGTCACCACTTCGGCGCTCGCCGGTAGTCCTGCGCCCGATCCGGCCATGGCCGCGTTGCCTTATCGAGTCTTGCCGAATTTCCCCGCCCTGCCAATGGAGCCATTGCCGAAGTCTCTGGGATGGCTGTGAACTCGTTTGGCCTCATCTTCGTCTGTCAATGGTGCAAGCCGATGCCTGGCCGCATGCTGCCCAGGTTGAGACACTTTGTCTGACCTCAGTTGTCCAACTGATATATCTCGACTAAAGCCACGCCGGTCGTGTTCGTAGCGCCTCGCACTATCGCCGTATACAAGTCCGCCGGAAGTGTCACCAGAATGGCTGACTCAGCGGGATCTTTCGGTGGCAGGATCGCCATGATTTGCGCTGCCTGCGGACTATCCTGCCAGTTGTCATTTGAAGTGATAAGATTTCCGTTCTTATCATGTAACTCAAGAACCGGATCGGCGAGAGCGCCTGTGACTCCCTGGCCAGTAAGCGAGGGGCCGATGGCTCGAAGGAGAACTTCCTGGCTGCTTCCACCCAGAATAATGACGCCGCCAATCAGGACGTTATCCTCGGTTCCAACAAAACCCCGGGTGGAGAGATTCGCCAGCACCGAAGTCCCGGCCGCATTGAGATCGAAGACTTCGACTAATCCTACCCCGGTGGTGTTATCGACGCCGCGCATGATGGCGGTGTAGAGGCCGGGGGCAAGGCTATCCATCAAGATCGCTGACTCCAAACTATTCGTCGGCGCCACCCCGCTATCGATGATTTCCTGTTTGTTACTCGCATCGCCCCAATTATCGTTGGTCGCGAGCGTGATATCCTGTCCCGATGCATTGGTATGATGCAGTTCGAGAGTCGGATCGGTGAGCGCTCCCGTTACCCCTTCACCGGCCAGGGAAGGACCGAGCGCGCGCACAATCAGTTTTTTCGGCCCGGTGCCAGCGATGATGAAGCCTCCGATGATAACATTGTCTCCGGTCAGGACCTGTCCACGCGTAGAGAAGTTAGCCAGGGTTGCCATAATCGGCGTGGCAGATGGCGTCGGACTCGGAGTGGCACTCGGCGTCGGGGTTGCAGTCGGTGATGGCGTTGGAGTTTGGGTGGGCGTCGGCGTGGGAGTAGGGGTTGCCGTCGGCGTAGGTGTCGGCGTCGGAGGTAGCAGATCAAATTGGACATACGTAGGAGCGCCGGCCGGTAGATAAGAGAGCGCATAATTCGGAGTGGCTCCCGAAAATGTGACGACATCGAACGCGCCGGTGAGACCAGACGAAGTGAGAATCCTATACGCTCCAGGCTGAGCGCTTGGATCGAGGTCGATCTGCAACTCACCGGCCAGCGAGGCGGGTCCAGTAACAGTAACGACGGAAGGGACGCTGCTGGAATTGATCCCGATCCGGATAAGGCTTCCGAGGGTGTTGCTACCGGGGTCGGCTGGAGTCAAAGCCAAACTGCCAAGAGTAAGCGTTGCTCCAGTGTCGGGAAAGATCGTTCCGGAATTGACGAAGACATCTCCGGTCAAGGTTCCAATCCCGCTCAGTGTTCCTCTTTGCGAGCTAAGGCTAAGGTTTCGACAGACGAAGATCGATGCGGCATCGATCTCTCCGTTCACTTCGAAAGTCGCATTGTTGATCTTGAGGAACCCTTGATAAAACGTTGTTCCGTTGTAAACGACGGTCCCATTTCCTGTGACAAGGACACTTGTTCCTCCTGCGCCGAAAACGGTATCATCAGCAAACGCCACTCCCGCGCCGAGTATCAGAAGGTCATTGGTATCTTGCGCGAGGAAGGTGAGAGAAGAACCTGTGCGCAGGAAAATGCTGTCTCCGAATGCTGATCCATCGGTGCCATCTGAACCTCCCGGACCGCCGGTGCCATGAGTTCCTGCTTGTGACGTATTGTTTGCGGTAGTGAAGGTGGTCGGAACTCCCGGGATAGCTCTTACGATTAAACTCAAATTGCTATCCAGGAAGATAGCGCCTCCGAGGCCGCTCCCACCGCCTCCGCCGCCGCCGCCAAAGCCCGACCCAGCGGTATTGGCGCCCGTTCCTCCAGCTCCGCCGCCGAGATTTCCTACATCAGTTCCACCCGAGGCAGTGGGGCCATTAGATGGCCCGCCACCGGCACCGCCGCCGCCGCCGAGAGAATTGCCGCCTTCGGCAGGCGTCTGGCCGGATTGGTTGACTCCTCCGCCTCCGCCGCCACCGCCAACTCCCCCCGATCCTCCCTGGACAGTATAATCGATATCATAACCGCCGGTGCCGGCGCCGCCGCCACCTCCGCCGCCATAGCCGCCACTCGCGGCCTGTCCGTCAACTTCATTTGACGTTCCCACCGTTACGACCCCGCCGCCACCTCCGCCGCCGCCATCTCCTCCATTACCTCCAGATGGGACCGCGTCGTCGGGGCGCGGCGCTGAGCGGTAGAGGGTTTCCGGTCTCGGCGGTATCGAGCCCTGACCCTGCAATCCATTTTGCCCAGCGCTTCCACCACCGCCCCCACCAGACAAGCTAGATCCTCCGATAGCGTCGCCGCCCCCGCCGCCGCCTGCATTGCTTCCTCCACTATTACCCCCACCCCCAGAGCCAGCGGTAATCGTGAGACCAAAGCCATTCCCATCCAGTCCGAAGTCCTGATCCGCCCCTCCGTGCCCAAGGTTCGTGAGCGTACCAATGGTGGCGCGAGATCCCAGGCCGCCACCTCCGCCTCCACCGCCACCGAGTAAGTCGTTAGTCGAAAGAGTGACATCTCCCCCATTTCCACCAAAACCGCCGCCACCGCCGCCGCCCGTGGATCCGGTGGTGGTGATGGACCCTCCATTTCCGCTAAAGCCACCGCCGCCTCCGCCGCCCTCATTGCCGGTAGAAGACAAACCGAAGTAACTTCCTCCATTACCACCGACAGCCGATGAGTTGGCGATCGAGACATTGATCAGGATGATTGAAGGATTCGCACCGTTTAAAAAAGTCTGCGGTGCGTAAATCGCTCCTCCAGCACCCAGACCGCCGCCGCCGCCCGCAATCCCGTTGCCGCCGTTACCGCCTTTTGCGGACATGTTTTGGCAGGTGATGTTTTGGATCGTCACATTCCCCATCGCGATAAAAAATCCGGGGTAAGCGCCACTGTTACCGTCAATGATCACTCGAGAAGCAGGGTCTGAGTTGCCGATCGTGATATTCACCGGATTCGGCGAATTGTTAATGATCGGAAGAATGCCATTGAGCTGAATCGTCATCGGAAAGGTGAAGACGATCGCGTAATCATCGGGCGTCGTGTTCAAAGCTTGATTCATTGAATTCAAGGCATACCTCAGATCGCCCACCTCACCGATTCCTCCTGGGTTATTGTCTGAGCTGATGGTGACTGCGATCGTGGTTAAGGCAGGCAGAACCTTTGCCGGGTGCGCCTCGGGAACTGATCGTGGCTGTGGGTGGGAAAGCGACAATGATTGCGGGTGGGGAGCCTGCGCTGCCTGCGGCTGGGACGCCTGCACTGGTTGCGCAGACAAAACCGCTACCGCCGCCAAAAGTTTAACCGCCCGTCGATTCAGGTTCATAATTAATTTTGTTCTACCGGCAACTCGAAGCGGACGCCGTGCCATTCATGGCGCCGTGAGTAAAAGGGATTTCAGAATCCAACTCGGCGACGACCTGAAACTTTTCTCAGCTCTTCGTCAGATCGGCCGGCAATGTTGCGGGGGTCAAGGGCAGTAACGCAGGCAAAGCCGAGGCCGGTCTTTCCAGATCCGCAAGGTAGCGGGCGAGCTGATGGACAAGCAGCGAGTCAAACCGCGTCTCAGCCGGACCTTCTCGTCGTCGCCGCCATGGTGCCGGAGGCAAGGCTTCAGCCGTTGCGAAATGAATGGAGCGAGCGAAAGCAAAGCGACATCGACGGCAGCCTGAAGGGAGAGCGATTCGGGAGCGAGTCAATGCAGCGAGCTCACTGCCATCTTCGTGACGATCGTCAAACGTTCGCGGTGAAGAAGCGAAACCAAAGAAGTCAGTCCGGCGATTTCCTCAGATTCGCGCCGCGAGTGTCGATAGTAAGCTCTGGGCTTGCATTGATTCTTCGGACAGTGAGTAAGGGACCAATTCCTTTAGTTTAGTTGTTTAAGTTGGGATTCAAAGTTGATGGGGCTCTGGTAGGCCAGACTGGAGTGCAGTCGGGTGCGGTTAT
>JBOHXL010000021.1:0-21192 GCA_050736975.1 Chthoniobacterales bacterium
GATCAGGAAACCCTGCCGGCCCCAGGTTGCGGCGCACTTCGATCGCGCAGCCAATCACCCGGTTTGACAGTTCACCGGCGGCCGGACGTGGCCTGAGCATGGAACAGGCTGCTCAGGCTATCGTTTCGTCTTTAAAGTGCCTTTTTCCTTTCAACGCCTTCGCATATTCGTCGCGGCTCAGGATGTTTTCCTCCAGTTCCATGTCGACACGGCAGAAGGTGCGGAAGAAATTGGTTACTTTATCATGGTCGGCCTGGACCTCTTCGGTCAGATAGTTCACATCGACATTGATGCAGATGGCTCCAACCACTCCGTATTCCTTGCGCAGAATTGGAACCGTCGTGCACTTGAACTTTCGCGCGCCCAGTTGTAACCCGTAGTTCATCTTATCCTCATGCAATAGTTGGCGTCTCTTCAGGTCGATAACAAGGTTTGTCGTGCCGTCGCGCAAGTGGCGCCCGGTGACGTCATTCTCCAGGACCACGAGTGAGTGTGAAGGATTGGAAAGGTCATGCAACAGGATCTCGATGCCGAGATTGGGAAATGATTTGCCGAACAGTCGGACGATCCGGGCAAAATTCTCGAGATACTCGGAGGTGTCGTCGGCAATCTTGCGTCCATCATATTTCTGGAACAAGCGCGCGTAGACTTTCTGCTCCGCTGGCTCGAGCTGGGCGCGGACATTGTTTTGTTCGCCGATGAAGATGAGCTGACGCGCGGCGGTAGGATCGTTGTTGCGCAGGAAATAGTGCACGCCGAGCCGGAAGTTATTGAGGTTAAACTCCGGGAAGTTGTCGCGGTTGATCGTGTAAGGGTAAAAGTCGTATTCCTCGAGTCGCCGCCCGTAGCGACGGCGTTCCTGGTATTTGCCCCAGAGATAGCCGAGCGCGAGAAAGATCGCCGACGCGATCACCGAAGCGATGATGTTTATCGTCAGGTCGCCGCCGAATCCGCTGAGTAACGAGCGCATGATTTTCCTGGCCCACAAACCGGCAAGTCTACTAGTAGCTGCTGCCCCCGCAGGGGTAAAGAAACAACGAGAGAGGCAAAGTTGTCGCCGAAGGTGCGATTGCGTCGCCGTGCCCACGCATTCGGCTCCTTCCAGTGTGGGATGGGAGCCGTCAACGAAGGGGGGCGCGGTCCGTTTGACGGTTTAAGGCTGGATGCCGTTGAAAGAGCGGACGATCATGAGGTCCGAATGCTCTGCTGGATGCTCGGCCTCGGATACCTGCTCACGTGGGCGACGATCCCGCACATTCTCCTGCGCAACAAACCGCCCGCCTCGACCCTGGCATGGATCTGGGCGGTGATCCTCTTCCCTTATTTGGGCGCAATCTTTTACTTCATCTTCGGGACGGATCGACTCGTCAGGCAACGACTTCGGGCGACCCGGGAGATGGATGCTTCCGGGGCGCGCGTAGAACGCCGGGTCAATCTCGACACGCGGGCCCTGCTCGAGAGTTTGCCCGAAGCGGAGCGCGCGGGTGTCGGGCTCCTCTCGCGCTTGAATGATTACGTCGTTTCCTGCGCCCACCAGACGAGGCTACTCGTCGACGGTGCGGACTTCTATGAAGCTCTCGGCCGGCAAATCGACGAGGCGCAGCATCATGTGCATGTCGAATTTTACATCTGGCGCGACGACCCGCGCGGAAACGCGGTGCTCGACCGGTTGGTGGCGGCGGCACGCCGCGGAGTGGAGGTGCGCCTTCTCCTCGACCCGATCGGTTGTTTCGGGCTGCGCCGATCCCACTTTGCGCGCCTCGTCGAGGCCGGCGGCAAGTTCGCCTGGTTCCGCACCGCGCATCCGCTGCGCAATCAATGGACCTTCACGCTGCGGAACCATCGCAAGCTCCAGATCATCGATTGCCGCTCGTGCTTTGTCGGCGGGATGAACATGGGCCGCGAATATGCGAGCGAAGATCCCGCGGTTGGTCGCTGGCGCGATTTCCAGATCGAGATCAGCGGCGGGGTGACGCGAAAATTTCAAATGATCTTTGCTGACGACTGGTTCTTTGCGACCCAGGAGAAATTGCTCGCGCCCGAGTACTATCCGCCGCCGGAGCAGGCGCAGAACATCATCGTGCAACCGATGACTGATGGTTCCGACGGTCCGGACGATCCGATCGAAATGTCGCTCGTCTCGATGCTGAACACGGCGCGGCATCGCGTCTGGCTGACGGCTGGCTACTTCGGGCCCAACGAACCCTTACTGACCGCACTGCAGCTGGCGGCGGCCCGAGGAATCGATGTGCGGATGCTGGTGGCGGGGAAATCGGATCATCCGTTTCTGGTTAACGTGGGGCGTTCCTATTACGAGGAGCTGCTGCGCTTCGGAGTTCAAATTTTCGAATACGAAAAGGGGATCAATCACGCCAAGGTCGCGCTCGTCGACCAGGAATGGCTCATGGTTGGCTCGGCCAATCTCGACGTGCGCTCGATGCGCTTGAACTTCGAGCTGAACGCCTTCGTCCGCGATCCGGCGACGGCGGCTCATCTGGAGCGCGTTCTGGAAGAGGATATAACCGATTCGCAGCGGATCGTGCCGGAGGAATTCAGGCAACGGTCGCGCTGGCAGCGTTTCAAAGAGAGCCTGGTCCGGCCGCTCGGTCCCCTTATTTGAGCGGTGGGACGGACTTGGCCTAACGAAAAACGCGGAGTGGTTTTTCATTCGCAATCGGAGGGTGCGATTCTAAAATTCAGACTCGCATGAGCCGCGTTCGTCTTCTTTCCGACACGCTCGCCAGCCAGGTGGCGGCGGGGGAGGTGATCGAGCGTCCCGCGTCGGTCGTGAAGGAACTGGTCGAGAACAGTATCGATGCGCAAGCGCGTTCGATCGAGGTCATGATTCGACGGGGCGGCATATCGCTGATTCGCGTGACGGATGACGGAATCGGGATGGATCGCGACGACGCGTTGCTCTGCCTCGAACGGCACGCCACGAGCAAGATACGGACGGCGCTGGATCTGGCGACAGTGGCGACGCTCGGGTTTCGCGGTGAAGCCCTCCCGAGCATCGCGAGTGTGGCGCGTTTTCGCCTGACAACCCGGGAAAAAGAAGCGGCCGCGGGGACCGAGGTAGCGGTCTCTGGAGGCCGGGTGGAGGCGGTGCGCGACAGCGGCGAAGCCCCGGGAACGCAAATCGAAGTGCGGTCGCTCTTCTATAATCTGCCGGCGCGCCGGAAATTTCTCCGTTCCGAGAACACGGAGACACGCAACATCGAGCACCAGCTTTATCTGCAGGCTATCGCGCACCCGGAGATCGGGTTTTCGCTCGTGCGCGATGAGCGGCTCGTCTTTCAACTTCCCGCGACGAAGAGCTTGCGCGACCGGATTCGCGATCTGCTCGGGAGTGAATTGCTCGCGCGGCTCCTCGAGGTGGAGCCGGCCGCGAAGGGGAAGATAAAGGTGAGTGGATTTATCGGACAAGCCGGCGTGAGCCGGGCGAGTCGCGCGCAGCAGTTTGTCTTCGTGAATGGCCGCGCGGTCGAGAGTCCGGTCATCGGCGGGGCGCCGAAGGAGGGATATCACACCGCGCTGATGAAAGGGCAGTTTCCTGTCACGTTCATTTTTGTCGAACTCGATCCGGCGGAGGTGGACGTGAATGTGCATCCGGCGAAACGGGAAGTGCGTTTTCGCGATCCGACCGGTGTGCGCGAAGCGGTTGTCGCGGCCATCCGGCGAACCCTGGAGAGTGATCGGAGCAACTGGCAGGAACAATTTCGCGCCCCGGCTGCAAACGATCCGCCATTCGTTAGGCCAACCGAATCGCCGCGGCCGGCCCAGAGCGGCGTGCAGCCGGGTTTTGCGATCGAAACAAACCCGCCCGCGGTCACCGACGATCGGCTGGCCCCTTTGCCTAACGAGGAGCGCCGGCCGGTGCCGCAGCATCAATTCCGAATTCTCGGCATCCTGAACAAACTCTACGTCCTGATGGAAAACGCGGAGGGCCTCGTGCTGGTCGATCAACATGCCGCGCATGAGCGGATCCTCTTTGAAGAGCTGCGCCGCCGGATGGAAGAACAGGGCGTGCCGTCGCAGCGTCTCCTGCTCCCGCAGGTCATCGAGCTGGCGCCGCGCGACGCGGAATGGATCGAACGCAATCTAACGACGCTGCGAAAGATGGGGCTCGGGGTGGAGGAGTTTGGCCGGCACACTTTCAAGCTGGAAAGTTTGCCGCCTTTCCTGAGCGGAGCGGAGCCGGCGCGCCTCTTGCAGGATGTGATCGACAGTCTAAAATCGGCCAGCAACAGCAGTTCGCCGCTGCGCCTCGGCGAAGAGATGATCGCGAAAACGGTCTGCCGCCACGCGGTCAAGGCGAACGATCTGCTGCGGAATCCGGAGGTGGAAAAGTTGATTCGCGATCTGCTCGATTGCGAGCTGCCTTACTGCTGTCCGCACGGGCGCCCGACCATGATCCAGATTTCGTTAGGCGAACTGGAGAAGAAATTCGGACGTAAAGTCTAGCTGGCGCTGTCTCGGCCGCAGGCTTTCCCGGAATGCACGATCTGGTGGTCGGCCGGCGACGCCGCTGCCTTGCGGGCGACACGCCCGCCTCGACCCTACTGGGTGCCGGCGGTTGGCGATGCTTCCCTCCAGTGCTTCGCGATGAGTGCCCTGATTGGGGGCGTCTGCAGCCGGTAATTTTCTTCTTCCCGGCTTGGCAAATCTGGAAACCATTTCCACCAGTACATCCCGGCGATAGTTGGGCAGCGGCGCGGCAAGTCGAGCGCCACATCGATGCAACGCTGCTGGATCTCATCTGCGTTCGGCCCGCCTGTCTGGAAGGCCCAGGGCTCGGCTGCGGCCCGGGCGCTTTCGTTGTACCCGATCTCGACGAAGAGGAATTTTTTGTCCGCGTGCGCCTTCGAGTAAGTCTCCAACTCCGCGCACTTCAGTTTCCAGGCGGCGACGATTTCCGCTTCGCTTGGGTCAACAGTTTTCGTCAGGGGGAAATAGGCCAGCACGCCGATGTAATCGAGGGCGTCCCAGAAGGTCACCTCCTGGAAGCTGTCCCAATTCCCGCCATAGGTGAGCTTGCCGTGATAAACCTCGCGGATCGCCGCAATGATCTTGCGCCAGCGGTCGTCAAACTTCTGCGCATAGGTGAACTCGAGTCCGATGCAAAAGGTGCCTGCGCCATGCGCTTCGGCGATCTTGGCCATCTGCACAATCCAGGTTTGGTAATCGCTGAAAAAGCGGTCCCATTCCGCGGCCGTCTGGAAGTTGATCTCGCCCCGCCAAAGAAACTTCGTGCCCCAGTAGGCGATATGCGGAATGAGCATGACTGAGAGGCCGCGTTCGCGTGCCCAATCGAGCGGGACCGAGATGTGGCGGAAATTATCGTCGGTCCGAAAACGGACGTGGCCGTCATTCTGGATCTGGGCATAGGGATGGATCGCAATGCTATTCACGCCTAACGACTTCAATTCGTCGAGGGTCTGCGCCATTTCCGGGGTGGCCCATTCCCAGCCCGAAGTCTGGCAGGAGACGGTCACGCCTTTGATGAAAGGCGCGGGCGCGTTTTCCTGCGCGACGACAGGCGGGCAGAGGACGAGAACGAGGACGAGGCCGAGAACGAGGGCGGAACGCAATTTGTCAGGCACGAGGAGGAGTGAGCGCATCTTTGGCCAGATAATAGAGGAAAAGCGTGTTGAAGCGAAGGTAACGTGTCAGCAAGCGATCGGGCTCGGAGCCAGCGCGGAAAAGCCAGGTCAGCCCCGCGCGCTGCATCCAACCGGGTGCATCCTGCTTCAGGCCGGCGTTGACGTCGAAGGCAAAGCCGACCGCCAACAGGACGCCGCGGTGGATGCGAGCCCGGTGGCGATGGATCCATTCATACTGTTTCGGAGCGCCCAGTCCGACCCAGATAAAATCGGGCGATGTCCGGTTTATCTCGTCAATCACTTCCTCCTCCGCGGCGGCGGCCAGCACGCCAGCGGCGTCGCATGGCCCGTGGAAACTGCCGACGAAATTCACGCTCGGAAAACGCGAGCGCAAGCGGCGGCCGCATTCTTCCGTCCCGCCTAACAAATAATGCCGCCAGGGCGCAAGGCTGCCCTCAAGGCAACGTCGCATGAAAGTCGGGCCATAAACCCGGTCGCGCAGCCCCGCGCCGCGCCGGTTTAGGCACCAGACGAGGGGCATTCCGTCGGGTACGAAACAATCGAAGCGGCTCGTTATCTCTCGAAAATGAGCGTCCTGCCTGCGCAGGGTAACGATCTGAGTGTTGGTGAAATCTATCGCCTGCGTGCCGTCGCGTCGCGCGAGATCCTGGACGTGCCCGATCAACTCGTCGTAGGTCGTAGCGAGGAGCGGGGTTCCGAGCAGATCGAAAGTCCTCATCGATTTCGCCGCCAACCGTATCCCCTCGGGGCCGAATGGAAAGAGACAGTGCGCGTTTCGCCACACGTCGGAGTTGCGCGAAAGGGTAAGCGATATTTGAATCCAGGCGCAGCGCGCGCCGCATCTCAATCGCAATGCCATGAAACAACTCCACGCTCTCCTGATTGCTCTCCTCTGCGCCAGCCCGGCGCTGGCCCAAGCGCCGGCCGTCTCGGCAACGGCCGCCGCCGTCTCTTCGCCCGTCGCCGCGACGAACGCGGGCAAAGCCCAAACCATTCCGATCCCGCCGAAGATTCCGCTGCGCGACTTTTTCAGAAATCCGGCCAGCCGCGGCTACGACCTTTCGCCGGACGGCGAGACGCTCTCCTTTCTCCAGCCCTGGGAATCTCGCATGAACATCTTCATTCGCCCGACCGCGGGCGGCGAAGCGAAACGTGTTACGAGCGAAAAGGAGCGCGACATTCGCAACTACGCCTGGAAAGGAAACAAGTTCCTCGTCTACGCGATGGACGACAAAGGCGATGAGAATTTCCATCTCAAACGCGTCGATCTGAAAACTGGCGAAGTGAAAGACCTGACGCCGTTTCCGAAAGTGCGGAGCGATATCATCGACGATCTGGAGGATGTCTCCGAGACCGACATGCTGATCACTCTGAACCAGCGCAACCCGGAAATCTTCGACGCCTACCGAATCAATGTGGAGACCGGTGCGATGAAAATGGTAGCGGAGAACCCCGGCAAAGTGAGCAGCTGGATCACCGATCACACCGGCGTCATTCGGGCCGCGACCGAGACGGACGGAGTGAACGCCAGTCTTCTCACCCGGCCGGACGAGAAAACGCCGTTTAAGAAAGTGCTGACGACCGATTTTCGTGAGCAACTCAACCCGCAGTTCTACACCTTTGATAACAAGAATCTCTACGCGGTTTCGAACATCGGCCGGGACAAAGCGGCCGTTGTGACGATTGATCCAACCAATGGCAAGGAACTGGAACAAGTTTACCAGAACCCGGACGTCGATGTCGACGCGCTCGCTTATTCGAAAAAGCGCAAGGTCATTACCTTCGCCACCTTCACGACCTGGAAACCGGAACGAAAATTCTTCGATTCACAGACCGAGGCGATGTACAAAACGCTCGCGGAAAAATTGTCCGATTATGAAGTCGAGGTCGTGGCGAACGACAAGGCGGAAGACAAGTTCATCGTCATGGCGAGCAACGACCGCACCCCCGGCACGCGCAATTTGTTTGACGCGAAGACCGGTAGTCTGACGAAGCTGGTAGAAGTCGCGCCCTGGCTGCCGGAGAACGAGCTCGCGCCGATGAAGCCGATTGAATACAAGAGCCGCGATGGGCTGACGATTCACGGTTATCTCACCCTGCCTCTCGGGCGCGAGGCGAAGAATCTCCCGGTGGTGATCAATCCGCACGGCGGCCCGTGGGCTCGCGACACCTGGGGATTCAATCCGGAGGTGCAATTCCTCGCCAATCGCGGCTACGCCGTGCTGCAAATGAACTTCCGCGGCTCAACCGGCTATGGTCGCAAGTTCTGGGAGGCGTCCTTCAAGCAGTGGGGACAATCGATGCAGAATGACATTACCGATGGGGTGCAGTGGTTAATCAAACAAGGCATCGCCGATCCGAAGCGGATCGCGATTTACGGTGGCAGTTATGGCGGCTACGCCACGCTGGCCGGTGTGACTTTCACTCCCAATCTCTACGCCGCAGCGGTCGATTACGTCGGCGTGGCCAACATGTTTACCTTCATGAAAACGATCCCGCCTTATTGGAAACCGTTCCTCGACATGTTCCATGAGATGGTGGGCGATCCGGCCAAGGACAAGGCGATGATGGAAGCGGTCTCACCCGTCATGCATGCCGACAAGATCAAGACGCCACTCTTCATCGCGCAGGGCGCGAACGATCCGCGGGTCAACAAGGCGGAGTCCGATCAGATGGTAGCGGCGTTGAAGAAACGCGGAGTAGATGTCGAATACATGGTGAAGGACAACGAAGGGCACGGGTTTCATAACGAGGAAAACCGCTTCGATTTCTACGGCGCGATGGAGAAATTCCTCGCCAAATACCTGAAACCGGCCGCCTGACGATCGCGCGGCGGCAGGCGCTTCGCTGTGCGAAGCGCGAGGATCGAGTCGCGAACAACCGCAGACCCGCGCCTCCCACAGGGAGCATCTACCGCGCGTGGCCCCGCGCGGCTGTGTGCGGTCGCGCCCTACGGCACGATCGGGGGCAAGCCCTCTTCCGTATCGCCCGTGTCGATGCCGTGCCGTAGCCGGCTATGCCGCACGCTATAGAGGAAATAAATCGCGAGGCCGATGATCAGCCAGACAAAGAAACGAATCCACGTTTCGATTGGCAGGCTGAGCATGAGGGCAAAGCAGAGCAGAACTCCGAGAAGCGGAAAGATCGGGACGAACGGCACTCGAAAAGGCCGCGGCCGACTGGGATCCTTGCGCCGCAACACGATGACTCCGCAGCAGACCAGCACGAAGGCGAAGAGGGTACCGATATTGGTCAGATCGGCGAGCGAACCGATATCGGTTAGCATCGCGATTCCGCCAACGAAAACGCCCGTCCAGATGGTGGTGATGTGCGGGGTGCGAAAGCGCGGGTGAATCCGGGCAAAATATTGCGGGAGCAGTCCATCGCGTGCCATCGCCATGAAGATGCGCGGTTGCCCGAGTTGGAAAACAAGGAGCACAGAAGTCAGCCCCGCGAGCGCGCCGGCACTGACCAGGGCGTGCGCCCAGGGTTTGCTCGCGAATGCTGTCGCCACCGCCGCGGAGTCGCCCAGGTAAACGGTGTACTTCTTAATCCCGGTCAGCACTCCGGACATCAGGACGTAGAGTACCGTGCAAATGATCAGGCTGGCGATCATGCCGATCGGCAAATCGCGTTGCGGGTTCTTCGTTTCCTCGGCCGTGGTGGAGACGGCGTCGAAACCGATGAAGGCGAAAAAGACAATCGCCGCGCCACTCATGATCCCGCCGAATCCGTTAGGCGCGAACGGCTGCCAATTGACCGGATGAACCATGAAGGCGCCGAACGCGATCACGAAAACCACCACCGCGACCTTGATCAGCACGATGGTAGTGTTCGTGCTCGCGCTTTCCCGGATGCCGTAAACCAGCAGCGCGGTCACGCCGGCAACAATCGCCAGAGCCGGCAGATCGATCGCGATCGGATGACCGGCGATTACCGGCAACGTGGTGGAAGAATACGCCGTCAGGGCGTCGCCGCCTTTGGCGATCATGGTGCTGGCAGTGGTGTAGTCGCTCACCAGCCAGAGTGGAAACTTGAGCCCGAAATTGGCGCAGAGCTGCACGAAATACCCGGCCCAGCCAACCGCCACCGCCATGTTCCCGACCGCATATTCGAGGATCAAATCCCACCCGATGATCCAGGCGATGATCTCGCCTAACGTTGCGTAGGAATAAGTGTAAGCCGAGCCCGAGACGGGAATCATCGCCGCCAGCTCGCTGTAACAAAGCGCCGCAAACCCACAGGCCATCGCTGCAACGACAAACGAAAGCGCGACCGCGGGTCCCGCGCCCGGCCGACCAAGAACGACCTCCGTGTGCTGAATCCAGGCGATAATGAAACTGAGCACCGGCGTCTTGAGGCCGCCCTCCGCCGCCTCGCCCGCCGCCGCCGTCCCGGCGAGGGCAAAAATGCCCGCGCCGATGATCGCGCCGATCCCGAGACAAGTGAGATCAAAGACGTTGAGCGAGCGCTTCATCTTGCGATCGGGCGCCTCCGCTTCACGCATCAAATGCTCGGGGCTTTTGGTCTGAAAGAGTTTGGAAGACACACGCGTTCTCCGGTTGGTTCGCTCCGATGGTTGAAGGTGGGCGGATCCTCGCACCCGGCGCTTCCCGCGGTCAATGCTTTGTTTCGCCCGGCGCAGAATTTGCCTAACAAGTCATCGGGCGACGGCCCGCACTGGGTCGTGCGCTTTCACAGCACCCGCTACGCGGATGGCGCGGATTTAGCTCCGAAGAAGCTATGCCGACGCTCTCCGCGCCGAATCTCTTTGCCGGCCTGCTTTTCGGCAGCATCGGGTTCATCGGTTTTGCCTACGGCAAACGGATGAGCCGATGGCGGCCGATGTTCCTCGGCATCGCCCTGATGACATATCCCTACTTTGTCGAAAACACGATTGCCCTTTGCGGGATCGGATTGGTCGGCACAGCGGCGTTTTTCCTTTTGGGAGACTAAGCACGGGCGCTGCGCTTCCTGATTGGACTTAGTCGCAGCGGGCGAATAATCTGCGGCTGTGTCCGACGAGACGACGCCTCTGATTTTCGGCGACGCGGTCGCCGCGGAGCTGGGCCGCCATCCCGGCCGCAAGTGGTTCCGGCGAAAGAAGAAATTGCGGCCGCCGCTCACCCACTGTGAAAATTGCGGCGCAGCTCTGACCGGACCCTACTGTGCGCAATGCGGCCAGCCGGGGATCGATTATCAACGCGCCTTCGGGTCGTTGCTGGCCGATGCCGCAGACGCGTTTTTCAATCTCGACGAGCGCTTTCTCAAGACCTTCTGGCTTCTTCTTCTCAAACCATGGCGTCTCACGACCGAGTTCAACGAGGGGAAGCGCGCCCGTCACGTCCATCCACTTCGCGTTTATCTCATCGCGAGCGTGATCTTTTTCCTCGTCATCAATTTTCTCTCACGCGACACCCATTTGCAGGCGGAACCGCACGGAAAGAGCAAGGCATTCGACCTCTCCGTCGCCCCGCTGGCACCGAGCCCGGGCGTTTCGTTAGGCGTATACGCTACTCCGTCGCCGTTCCTGCCGTCCACGTTTCCTTTTGGCTCCCCCGGTCTGTCGCCCGTCGCGGCCCGGACGCCGGAGAAAAAGGTGGTGATGTTTGAGGACCTGGACAAGCAGACGGACGTCCCGGCTTTTGGCCGGTGGATGGAACAACGCGCCAAAGACAAGCTCGGCCCGACCGGCGATCGCGGCGATCTCTTCCTCAAGGCGCTGATCCAGAACATCGCGCCGATGGTGCTGTGCTGCATCCCACTCTTCGCGCTCGTCCTGAAAATCCTCTATATTTTTAAGCGCCGCTACTACATCGAGCATCTCGTCTTCGCCCTGCACACCCACGCTTTTGTTTTTCTCAGTACCGTGGTGATCATCGGGGTCGGTTTTCTCCTTCATTGGAAGGCGCCGCCCGCATTCACCCCTCTCGTCTGCACCTTGCTCGGTTTCACGGTCGTCATTCAACTGCTGATTGCGATCCGCAGGGTTTACCGCCAGAACTGGCTCGCCACTCTCTTTAAGTTTGCTCTCGGCAGCCTGATTTACCTCATCATGCTCAGTGTCGCCTTCGGCATCACCGCTTGCCTCACGCTGCTCCTGCCGTAGACGATCCCCGGAAAGGCTGTTGCGCGATCGTCGAGTGGAGAGCGACTTGCCTCGCGCGAAGATGCTGGTTAGAAAGGCGCATGGGTCGTCAATGGCTCCATGCGAAGCGGGAAGTCGCCGGGCTGAAGAAAGGCCAGGTCACCGGAAAACTGGTCAAGGAAATCATGGTCGCCGCCAAGCTGGGCGGCGCTGATCCAGCCGGTAACGCGCGCCTTTTCGCCGTCGTGGAAAAAGCGCGCCGGGCCAGTGTCTCGCGGGACGTAATCGAGCGCGCGATCAAGAAAGGCGCCGGCATCGGCGGCGAAAAGCTCGAACTCGAGCATGTCGTCTACGAAGGCTACGCGCCTAACAAAGTGCCGGTGATCGTGGAAGTGCAGACCGATAACAAAAATCGCACCGCGCCCGAGATCCGCGTTCTCTTCAAGCGCGGCCAGCTCGGCGCGCCCGGCAGTAACAAATTCCTCTTCGAACACGTCGGCTTGGTCGAAGCGCACCACGCCGACGCGACAGCCGACATCGAAGCGGCCGCGATCGAAGCCGGCGCGCAGGAAGTGGAACCGCTCGCGCACACGCAAAACGACGATATTCCGGAAGGCGGGACGGGTGCGCGTTTCACCACGGCCGCGGTCGATCTGCACGCGGTCTCGCAATGGCTGGCCCAGAACGCCTGGACAGTAGTGACGAGCGAACTTGGCTATGTGGCGAAGAATTTCCCCGAGCTGAACGACGAAGATCGAACGCAGGTTGGCGAATTCCTCCAGGCGCTTGAGGACCACGACGAGGTGCACCGCGTCTGGGCGGCAGTTCGTTAGGCAAGAAGAATGTCCGAGGAGACGAGCGAGGCAATTTTCGGCGATGCGGTTGCCGCTGCGCTCGAAAAGCCGGAGCGGCGGCGCCGTGGTCTTTTCGGCTGGAAAAAGCCGATGGAGGTAAAACCGCCCTACACCCATTGCGAGGATTGCGGGGCGGAATTGCACGGAAACTATTGTTCCAATTGCGGCCAGGTAGCGGTCGATTACCGGCGTTCATTTCGCCATTTCATCGCGGATGTGGCGGAGTCGTTCCTGAACTGGGATTCAAAATTTACCAAGACAATCGGGTTGCTCCTGATTCGTCCGGGTTGGCTAACGAACCAATTCGTGGCTGGCCGGCGCACCCGCTACCTCCATCCGCTCCGACTTTACCTTTTGGTCAGCATCCTGTTCTTCTTGTGCGTTCGTCTCGCCCCGATTGAGACCAACCCACAGATCCGATCGGAGATGACGCCGAAGGATCGCGCAACAGTGGAGGAGGCGATGAAGAATCCGGAGATCCCGCAAGTCGTGCGCGAGAAGGTCTTGGAAGGCCTCGCCAAAGGCGCGAACTCGCCAGCCTCGAAGCGATCGGTCTCGGGAATTTCCGCAGAAATTCCATCACCGTTGGCAGCGCGGGGGCCGGGAAACGTTTCGGGGAAGCGCCAATTTGACAACGTATCCGCACCGAGCTGGCTGAAACGACGAGTGCTGGAAAAGGTCGGTCCCAACGGGAGCAATGCGCAACTCCTGAGCAAGACGCTACGGGACAATCTCTCGACGATGATGCTCTTCTGTATTCCGCTCTTCGCGTTGGTGCTGAAAATTCTCTACCTGCGCCAGCGGCGCTTCTACATCGAGCATCTCGTCTACGCGCTGCACATTCACTCTTTCTTTTATATCTCGGTCCTCTTGACGGTCTTTTGCTCGATAGCGGCGAAACGCTGGGCACCGGCGTTGGAGACACCGCTCCTGTGGATTTTTTGGCTTGCGATCGTAGCGCAAGTCTTTCTCTCGATCCGACAGGTCTATCGCCAGGGCTGGTTCATGACGATTTTCAAGTTCTTCCTCGGCGGCGTGATCTATCTGTTTGTTCTTATCGTTGCGCTTGCAGCCACGGCGATCGCGACGATTGCTCTGCCCTAATCATGCCTCCATCAACCCGGAAAGCACTCGCCCTGTTTCTCTTCCCTTTGCTCGGCAGTGCGTCCGGGATTTTGGCCGATGCTACAAAGATGGCGTTTGAACGCGGCTACGCCGTCTGGATTGCCTCGCACTGGCTAGGTGAGAAGCGCCTTCGCTTTGGCGAGGGCTGCTTCGATCTTGCTGGGATTTGTGCCGCCGTCTTGGCACCAGCTCTGGTCGGCCGTAGCTGATTCGTTAGGCCACGAGGGCTTTCGCCCGGGCCAGGGCCTCACCGATCTTGCCGGGATTCTTGCCTGCGCCCCGTGCATTGTCGGGGCGGCCTCCGCCTCTTCCCCCTACGATTGGCGCGATGGTCTGGATGATTTTTCCGGCTTGGATCTTGGCAGTGAATTCAGGCGAGACGTAGGCGCCTAGTTGCACCGAATTCGTCGAATCCACGCCTCCCAACACTGCAACACCTTTGAAATGCCGTGCTTTGAGGGCTTCTAAAATGTTCGGCAGTAGGACCACGCCATAATCCTTCAGAGGGAGTTCGGTGATCCATGCAGGAATCGCTACAGCCTGATCAACTGCCTCTAGTCCCGCTTCGACGAAATCATGGGCTTGTCGTTTGACCATCGCCTCAAATTTTTTTTCTCGCTCCTTATCGTGAGCTAGCATCGCGTCGAGTTTCTTTTCAATCTCGCCAACTGGCGCATTGATTTTTTTTGCAATCGCTTCGATCTGCTCAGTCTCCTTTCGACTCCTTTGATAAGCCGAAAGACCGGCAACGGCCTCGATGCGCCTGACACCGGCAGCAATTGCGCTTTCGCTCACGATTCGGAACAAACCGATTTCGCCTGTCGCACGGACGTGCGTGCCGCCGCACAGCTCCATCGAGTAGCCGTCAAGCGCGCCTCTGTGTCCTCCAATTTGCACCACGCGCACTATGTCGCCGTATTTGTCGCCGAAAAACTGCATTACGTCCGGATGCTTCTTCACGTCAGCGTAAGGCACCTCGGTCCACGACACGCTTGCGTTCTCCACAATTCGCTCATTGACCAAACGATCGATCTCATTGATCTGCTCGATCGTTAGTGGTGCGGAATTGAAGTCGAACGTCAGCTTGTCGGCGCCGACGAACGAGCCTTTCTGCGTGGCCTCACGAGACACCACTTTGTGCAACGCCCAGTGGAGCAAGTGTGTCACGGTATGATGTCGCTGTATCGCATTACGCCGTTCGGCATCGACCGACACGCGCACCGCTTCGCCGGGTTCGGGTGCGCGCCCCTGGGTCAGGGCCGCGCGGTGAACAAAAACATCTCCGCGCTTTTGTGTGTCTTTGATCCGAAGCTGGCCGACCTCCGCGCGGTCGTGTCCGGGAACGTGTAGCAACGCGTGATCACCGACCTGTCCGCCCATCTCGGGGTAACACGCGGTACGGTCGAGTATAACGTTTAGCTCCTCGGCGTTCTTACCGGACGTGACGGCCTCGACGACGGCTTCCGTTTCGAGAAAATCGTAGCCGAGAAACTTCGTCGGCTCGAGCTGAAGGTTTTCGTCAGAGACGGTGATGACCTCCTTTTTCTGCGCTGCGCGGGCACGTACGCGCTGCTCCTCCATCAGGTTTTCAAAGCCGGCGACATCAACGGTGAGTCTGCGCTCACGGGCCATCAACTCAGTGAGATCGAGCGGGAAACCATAGGTGTCGTAGAGAACAAACGCGAATTGACCGGCAAGGCAGCGCTCTACGGAGCCCGCTTTCGTCTCCCTAACGAACCCGACCTCAAATCCGCGAATGTGTCCCATTTCGTCAACCCGCTCCGAGTAAATGGAATACTTACCCGTTCCATTTTTCGGTTCCGCCGTTAGGAGCGAGGGAATGTGTTCTTCGAATATCTGGATCCCCCGATCCAGCGTCTTGTTAAACGCGTCTTCCTCGCGTTTCAGCACTTCCTCGATCCGCTTCTGCTTCGCGCGGATTTCCGGAAACACATCGCCCATCGTGCGGGCAAGCACGCCCACGAGTTTGTAGAAAAACGGTTCGTTGAATCCGAGCGTGCGGCCGTAGCGCACGGCGCGGCGCAGGATGCGGCGCGGAACGTAGCCGCGGCCTTCATTACTCGGCTGGATGCCGTCGCCGATCGCGAAGCTCAGGGTCCGGATGTGATCGGCGATGACGCGGAAGGCAATGTCGATTTTCTCTTGCTCCGATTCCGCCGCGCTGCCGGAGGCCGGCAGCGTGCTCGCGTATTTTTTTCCACTCAGCTTTTCGATCTCGTCGAAGATTGGACGAAAGATGTCGGTCTCGTAGTTCGAGATCGTGCCGGTGAAATCGGTGAAGTTTTTCGTGCCTTGGATGATCGCGGTGACGCGCTCGAAGCCCATCCCGGTGTCGACGTGACGGGCGGGGAGAGGAGAGAACGTGCCGTCGGGGTTGGCGTTGAACTGGATGAAAACCAGATTCCAGATCTCGATACAGCGCGCGTCGCCCGCATTGACCAGCGAGCCGCCGGTGTTACCAGCAGGCGTGAGATCTACATGCAACTCGGAACAGGGCCCGCAGGGCCCGGTATCACCCATCATCCAGAAATTATCCTTCTTGTTACCGTTAACGACGTGAACGGCAGGATCGAGCCCGGCGGTGGTGAAGACCCGCGCCCAATGATCGTGCGCTTCCTGGTCGAAGGCGGCCGGTTCGTTCGGGCCTGGCTGATAGACGGTGACGTAAAGGCGCTCGGCCGGAAATTTCCAGCGGCTGACGACCAGCTCCCAGGCCCATTCGATCGCTTCTTTTTTGAAGTAATCACCGAAACTCCAGTTGCCCAGCATCTCAAAAAAGGTGTGGTGATAGGTGTCGAGCCCGACGTCCTCGAGATCGTTATGCTTGCCTCCGGCCCGGATGCATTTCTGGGTGTCAGCGACGCGTGCCGGCTGCCACGGTGCCTTTTGTTGGCCGAGGAAGATGGGCACGAACTGGTTCATGCCCGCGTTGGTGAAGAGGAGATTGGGCGCGTCCGGGAGAAGCGATGATGAGGGCACAATGGTGTGCTTTTTCTCGCGAAAGAAATCGAGAAAGCTTTGGCGAATCTCGGCGGAAGTCATCGGGTTGAGTTTAGCGTGGATCACGGAGTTTTCATGCCGGGGAGCGCGCCTGACTTGCGTGCTGGCGAAGGCGACCCGCTTTCGCGAACTTTTTCCCGGACGCGACCGTTCCACCAAGGTCGTTTCGGCGAGTCGCCAAAAACGAGCACGCGAGTCGCCCGCACACAGGCGGGCAGGCTGTGCGTTCCCCGGACAAGCTCGCGATTATTTCTTCTCTTCGTCGAGCTTCGCTTTGACCGTCGCCTCGATCTCCTGGTAGAGCGCGGGATCGTTCTTGAGCACTTCTTTGGCCGCGTCGCGACCCTGCGCGAGCTGCGTGCCCTTGTAGCTCAGCCACGAGCCGCGCTTCTCGATAATCTGTTTCTCGAGTGCGAGATCGAGCAGGGCGCCGGTCGAGGAGATGCCCTCGTTATACATGATGTCGAACTCAGCCTCGGTAAAGGGTGGCGCGACCTTGTTCTTTACCACCTTGACCCGGGTGCGGTTGCCGGTAACGACGCCATCGGTCTGCTTGATTGCCCCGATGCGCCGGATGTCGAGCCGGACACTCGAGTAAAACTTCAGCGCCTTGCCGCCCGGCGTGGTCTCGGGATTGCCGAACATGACGCCGATTTTTTCGCGGATCTGGTTGGTAAAAATGCAGCAGGTCCGCGCCTTCGCAATAAGCGAGGTCAGTTTGCGCAATGCCGCGCTCATCAGGCGCGCCTGCGCGCCGACGGTGGAGTCGCCAATCTCTCCTTCGAGCTCCTGCTTCGTAACGAGCGCCGCGACGGAGTCGAGCACGATGACGTCGAGCGCGTTGGAGCGAACGAGTGTTTCGACGATCCGGAGCGCTTCTTCGCCCGAACTTGGCTGCGAGACGAGGAGGTCGTCGAGATCGACCCCCAACTTGCGCGCGTACTGCGGATCGAGCGCATGCTCAACGTCGACGAAGGCGGCGAGACCGCCGCGCTTTTGCGCCTGGGCAATAATTGTCAGGGTGAGAGTCGTTTTGCCGGACGATTCGGGGCCGAACACCTCCACAATTCGCCCCCGCGGCACGCCGCCCACTCCCAAGGCACGGTCGATCAAAATGTTCCCGGTCGGGATGACGTCGATATCAACGATATTGTGATCGCCGAGGCGCATGATGGCGCCGTCGCCATAGTCCTTGGCGATCTGCTGGATGGCGAGATCGAGGTTCTTGTTGCGAGCGGCGGCGACTTTGTCCTCGGAGGATTTTTCTTCAGTTTTGGTGGCCATAGGCGGGTTCCTTTAGCTACGTCGAGCGGCACGCCCCGCCAAGTAGAAAAGCGTTGCGGCGCAAAAAAGTGCGCGGCTCATGTAATGGGAGAAACGAGTTCTTAAAGAAAAAGCCGCAGACCTTGCAGCCTGCGGCTTCGGCAGAGAAATGCCGGTCGATTTACGAAACCGCAATCCGACGGGGCTTCACCTCTTCGGCCTTCGGCAGGGTAAGAGTCACCACGCCTTGGGCAATGCGGGCGGTGATTTTCCCCGTGTCGATCGACGGATCGATCTCGAAAGCGCGGCGATAGTTGTAGGGCTGCGACTCGCGATGGACGAGGGTTCCCTCAACCCTCGAATTCGAACGGCGACCGACGATCGAGAGTTCGTTGTTCTCGATCGAAATGTCGAGGCCGTCCTTGCTCACGCCCGGCATCTCGAGCTCGAGCGTGTAACCGTCGGCGGTTTCGCCAACGCTCGCCGGCGGGGTGATGAAGCGTTCCTGATCACGGGTCGCTCTTCCGTTTTCGTGCACTAAAGTGTTCATTGGATTTCCTTTCTTGATTTTGTAATCGGTGTGAAACGAGTTCGCTGGATCATTCCTCGATCGTGACTTCGACTTTCTTTGGCTTGGCTTCCTCGGCCTTGGGGAGGGTGATAGTCAGGATGCCGTCCTTGTAGGTCGCGCTCACCTTTCCCGCCTCGACCCGAGTCGGCAACGTGATGCTGCGGCGGAATTTACCGCTGAACCGCTCGGTGCGTTCGGCATTTTCGCCGTCGCCCGAGGAACTCTGGCGTTCGCCAGCGACGGTCAGCATTCCGTCGTGCAGCGAGATATCGATGTCCTCCTTACGCATGCCGGGCACTTCAACCACGGCAACGACATTGTCGTTCGTTTGATAGAGGTCGAGTGCGGGAGCCCAGCCGCTGAAGAGCTGGGCCTGGCGGGCGAAGTTGCCCATCATCGGCAGCTCGAAAAGGCTGTTCATCTCATCGCGGAGGCTGGCCCAGCGATCGAATGACGGTGAGATCGACGCCTCCTGAGCTTGGTAACGAATTAAACTCATAATGATTGTCCTTCCTGGTAGATAACTGGTTTCTGTTTCAATAACCAAGCTGGTGACGTGCCAGCAGTTCTACTTGCGGGGAGCTAACGTCTGAAGTCGTTGATGCTTTTAGACTTACGTGATCGATCTCGTGATTCGAGCTTGGCGACAAATGTGCCAGCATGGCACATCTACGGCCGTGGCTTCCGGTCCGTTGTTGTGCCAGAATGTAACTATCGACCCGTTGCCAAAAACGTGCGAAAACGGCGATTGCCAGAAAAGCCGTGTTTGATTACGCTGCGCCGATGGCAGAATCCGCCGAGGAAACTTTCATGCGGGCGGCGCTCGCTGAGGCGCGCAAGGGAATTGGCAGAGTCAGTCCAAATCCCGCGGTCGGCGCGGTCCTCGTCCGGCGAAATCGCATCATCGCGACCGGATATCACCGCGCCAGTGGATTGCCGCATGCCGAAATCGAATGCCTGGCGGCGGCGCCGGCAGAGTCGCTGCGCTCGGCCGCGCTCTACGTCACCCTCGAGCCCTGCTCCACAACTGGACGGACCCCGCCCTGCACGAACGCGATCGTTAGGGCGGGAGTCAGTCGAGTGGTAATTGGCGCAACCGATCCGAATCCGCGGCATCGCGGGCGTGGGATTCGGGAGTTAATGAATGCCGGAGTGGAGGTAACGAGTGGCGTCCTGGCTCCCGAGTGCAGCCAGTTGAACGAAGCCTTCAACAAATGGATTGCGACCGGGCGACCATTTGTGATTGCGAAGTGCGGGATGAGCCTGGACGGCCGCCTAACGAGACGACCTGAGGAAGGCCGGTGGATGACCGGGCCCGCGGCGCGCCGTCACGCGATGGCGCTCCGGGCGCAGGTGGACGCGATCCTGATTGGCGCAGAGACTTTGCGCCAGGATAATCCACGCCTAACGATTCGCGGCCTGCCAGGCGCGAGACAACCGTGGCGGGTGGTTCTCTCGCGGGCCGGGAAATTGCCGCGAAGCGCGCATCTTTTTGCCGATCGCTTTGCCGCACGCACCCTGGTTTATCGTAAAAAAAAGCTCGCGCGCGTTCTGGCCGAGCTTGGGCGGCGGGAAATCACCAGCGTTCTGCTCGAGGGCGGCGGCGAGGTCTTGGGCCAGGCTTTCGATGGCCAGCTCGTCGATAAGGTGCAATTTTATCTCGCGCCGCTTTTCACGGGCGGCCCGGTGCCGGCCGTGGCGGGGAAGGGCGCGGCCTCAACGGTTGCCGGCGCTCATCTCGCCAAGGTCCATTTTGAAAAAGTCGGGCGCGACCTGGTCGTCACCGGCTACCCGAAATGGGCGGAAAAAACCGTTGAATAATTTGCCAGGATGAGCGTCAAAATTTACGTTCATTTGTTTAAAGAGGGTGAGATTATGAATTGGAAAAAGCTTCTCCTAATCGCAGCTATCGCCGGGGCTTTCGGTTTTGCCTCGGCCCCGAGATCTGACGCCGGCGTGCGCGTTGGCATCGGCATCGGGTTGCCGTATCCGTATCCAGTCTATGCCGCATATCCAGCCTACGGTTACCCCTACTATCCGTATGGCTACGGTTATCCCTACGGCTACGGGCCCTATTACGGATCGTTCGGTTTTTACCACCGGCCGTTCGTCGGGCGCCCCGTGGCGGTGTTCCGCGGCGGGCACCGCGTGATTCACCACCGGTCTCGTTAGGCCGCCGGTGCCGGCGGGGGAGTTTGCAGGTCGGCAGCTTCGAGGAATCCTTCGAGCTGCCTGATTCTCGTCGGGTGACGCATCTTGCGCAGCGCTTTCGCCTCGATCTGGCGAATGCGCTCGCGCGTGACCCGGAATTGCCGGCCCACTTCTTCGAGGGTCCGGCTGTAGCCATCGACTAATCCGAAGCGCTGCTCGAGCACCTGGCGCTCGCGGTCCGTGAGCGTTTCGAGTACGTCCCTAATCTTCTCTTTCAAGAGCGCGATCGCCGTCATGTCGCTCGGGTTTTCCGCGCCTTTGTCCTCGATGAAATCGCCAAAATTGGTCTCTTCGCTCTCTCCGACCGGCGACTGAAGCGAGATCGGCTGTTGCGCCATTTTCAAAACCGCGCGAACCCGGTCCACCGGGAGGAGGATCTCCTCGGCCACTTCTTCCGGCGTAGGTTCGCGGCCGTATTCCTGGACGAGCTGCTTC
>JBOHXL010000022.1:0-12090 GCA_050736975.1 Chthoniobacterales bacterium
CATCGCCCGGGAGGTCGAGCGGACTGCGCACACCCAGGCCGGGTTTGTTGAGCACGTGGGTATAAATCATTGTCGTAGAGACATCCTTTACCCCGTGAGATAATTTCGAAGCCTGTTCTTGATGTACCGTTTGCCCCAGGCGCTCTTAAGGTACTTCTCCCTCCCAGTGGCGTCGGCCTGGTTGAGACAACCTTCCCAATAGACAAGCTCAAATGGAATGCGAGTTTTCGTTGAATCGATCGCCCCCTTATTATGCGCCGCCAGGCGCGCTGGAAGATCCTTCGTAAATCCGACGTAGAAGTTCTGGTCCTTGCGCGAGCGCAAGACGTATACGTAGCGATATCGCCTTTCCATATCTTATCTCACGGGGTGAATGTCCGAGCAACTCTTGGACGGTGCGAATATCATAACCGGCTTCAAGCAGGTGAGTGGCAAAACTGTGGCGGAAAGTGTGGCAACTGGCGGCTTTTGGTACGCCAGTGGCATAAATAGCCTGTTTGACGGCGTTTTGCAGGTTTTTTTCGTGGACGTGATGGCGCCGCGTCTCGCCGGAACGCGGATCAACTGAAGGTTTGGCCGCCGGGAAAACCCACTGCCAGCGCCAGTCGCGCGCCGCGTTGGGGTATTTGCGCTTCAGGGCGAAGGGCAGGTGGACGGCGCCAGCGCCGCGGGCGAGGTCGCGCCGATGAATCTCCCTCACCCGCTGCAGATGCTCGCGCAGCGCTCGCTTGAGCCGGGCGGGGAGCAGCGTGCGCCGCTCACGCAGGCCCTTGCCATCGCGCACCGCGATCTGCTCGTAGCCGAAGTCGATGTCTTTCACCCGCAGGCGCAGACATTCCAAGAGTCGCAGTCCGCTGCCATAGAGAAGTTCCCCCATCAGACGGTAGTCGCCCGAGAGATGTGCGATGACGGCGTGAGCTTCCTTCCTCGTGAGCACGACGGGTAGCTTCGGTGGCCGCTTGACGCGCTCGACGCCGGCGACGTAATCAAGCTTTCGATCAAGAACCTGCTGGTAAAGAAAGAGCAGCGCGCTGAACGCCTGATTCTGGGTGGAAGCGGCGACATGTCCGTCGATGGCGAGATGGCTGAGGAATTGCGCAATCTCGTCCTCACCCATTTCTTCGGGGTGGCGTTTGTGATGAAAGAGAATATAGCGGCGGATCCACTGGAGATAGAGCTCCTCAGTGCGTATGGAGTAATGCTTGACGCGCAGATGCCAGCGGACGCGGTCGAGCAGTTTGGGTTTGGGAGCAGAGAGGGACGGGGCAGGCATCTCAGCGAGGATTTTTCCGAATCCTGCGAGCGATGGCAAGCTTTTCATTGCGGGAAAGCAGGGTGCCGGGCGAGTGAACTATCGAGGTGCCCAGGGTGACGAGCCCGCTGGATTTGATTCGGTTTGCCTTTTACTTCGCCGCAGCAGCTTTCGTTCGCGGGTGTGTTGGCAACGTGGGCTGAGCAAGGTTGCCCGTCGGCACCAGGACAAGGGTGTTGCGGCAATCGCGGGTTTGCTAGCCGGAACGCGACCGCAATACTATCGGCGATGAGTGCGTCATACGGGTGAAGCGGCGCAAACGAGTTAAGGCGTGAGCGCGCTTCCCAGTCGAACAACCACTCGACGACGATCCAAGATCCGCGGATCGCTATCAAGACGCGATAAATCGAGGCAGCGTTCACGAGGGCCAACGAAACGGAATTGAGCCACCGCCGCCGGGAGTGGGGCAAACATCAAGAACTGCCTCATGAAATTAAATCTGGTCATCGCAACGGCCAGCGGTTTCCTAAATGGAGGATGGGTTAGACCTTTTCCGTCGAGCGTTGTCGATCGCAATCACCACGATAGCGATCAAAGATAAAATAGCTGCAGGCGGCCCAAGCAATCGCGCGTAGAGATACGCTGCTTTGCGGAACTCAAACGGCAGAAAGGCAAGAAATGGCTTTTTCTCCTGAAAAGCCGAAATGCAAAAGAGAAGGGTCTGAATAGCGGCTACGACACCGCCCAAGGCGAGCAGAAGCACACCAACGCTCATATACCGCGTGATGCTCCAGAAGCAAAAACAAGCACCGATGATACACAGCACTACATAGCCGGCCTGAAAATACGGATTGAAGTGGTCAAAGAACCAGATGAGACGTGCGCTCGAATCCATAAACCTAACGAGACACAAAATCAGCAATCGCGCGAGCTTGAAATGATGTTCGCATGCTCTCCAGGCCAGGCATTACGATGAGCTGCGGTGCGCTGCGGCGCTCGATCTCTCCGGCATTTGTCGCTGCAAGGCGCTGGCCTATTCGCGCGCTATCTTTCCGGGCTGGCAGAGGCAGGAACTGGTGATCTTAAGGTCGGCGGCGGCCCAGACTTCCTTGAACCGGGCCTGCGTCGCTTTCGCTTCCTTCGGGTTCTTCTTTTGCGCGCGCAGGCTTTCCGCCAGGCCGTAGAGCGACCAGCCATTGTCCGGCAGCCGTGCCAGGTCTTCGCGGTAGATCTGCTCCGCCTCGGCATAACGACTGTTGCGCATGAGGGTCGCGCCTAACGAATGGCGGACCGGGATGAGCCAGCCGGGCGGTTCATCGTAGTGGAGCGCGTCTTCCAGCTTGATCGCTGCGCGCAGCTCCGCGATCCCGGCGTCGAGCTTGTTCTCGCGGATCAGGATCTCGCCTTCGGTCATGTGCTGGGCGACGGCGAGCAGATCGACCACGGGGTTGTTGCCGAAGGTTTCCTCTTTCGGGACCAGCTTCATTTTCTCGAGAAAGATTGCCTGCTCCTTGCGCGCGTTATCCGGATCGCCCTTCGCAGCCCAGGCGATGGCGCGGGCGGCATGATGAAAGGCGCGCGTGCCCATCATGTAGCCGGCGTAATTGTCGGGCTCGGCCAGGATTTTATTCCACATCCCAAAGCGGACCATCACCTCCATCGGCATGGCGACGAAGGCTTCGGCCTGGAGCGCGTTTTCCTTCAGGAAATCGGGCGGCAACCCGGCGACCGCGGCGCGGATGTGTTTCATGGCAAGGTCGCGCTGGCCAGTCATCATCGCGGCGTAGGCCAGCATGTGGCGGTTGTGGGCCACGTAAACGTTAATGAAGCCAACTGGTGGCCCAACGATTTTACGATAGCGGCGATCGGCTTCGACCGCCTTCATGTTGGTCTCGACCGCTTCCTCCCAGCGACCGCAACGAATGTCGATATGCGAAGGCATATGCACCATGTGGGCGAGGCCGGGCTGCAAAGTGCGCAGGCGATCAGCGGCCGCGTTGGCCCGCTCCGGATGTGGCGAGGCCTCGACTGCGTGGATGTAGAGATGATTCGCAAACGGGTGTCTGGGATTAAGCTTCAAGACCGCCTGCAGAGTGGCGAGGATTTCGTCGGTGCCTGGGTTTGCCTGGCCTTCCGGCGTCCACTGATTCCAGGGCCGCAGGTCCATCATCGCTTCGGCGAATAATACGCCAGCGTCCTGATCGTCAGGGTAAGTCTGCCAGACTTTGCGCATGGCATCGGCATAGGCCTGGTCGAGCGGCGCGCGATCTTCCGGCGGCGGATTGGCGTAACGATGACTGAGCGCCTCGATCAAATCACGCTCGACCGGCGACGCGTGCACGGCGTTCTCTCGCGCAAGCGCAAGCTCTTTCCAGGCCAGCGCTGCCGCCGGCGGCGGAACGACTGGCAGGTTGATATTTGGTCCGCAGGCGAGCGCGATGCCCCAATGTGCCATGGCACATTTCGGGTCGAGCCGGGCCGCTTCCTGAAACGAACGAATCGCTTCGCCGTGATTGAAGCCATGATAAAAGGCGAGGCCCTGATTGAAATAGCGCTGCGCCAGGGACGAATCGGTCGTGACTTTGCGTTTGTAAGTCCCGAGCCCTTCAAAGAATGGCTCTTTGGCGTTGAGAATTCCCCCGCTGGTCCAGCTAACTGCCAGCGCGAGAAGGATGAGTCTGCTGGTCGTTTTCATCGCTGTGAGTAGTGGCCTCAGATTACAGACTCCATCTGAACCGAAGCAAGCGTTTCCGGGCCCTTTATTCTGTAAATTGTTAGCCGACCGACGGGGCAATCGGGAAGGCCAATTCGCGCTCCAGCCCAACGCGGTTCACGTTTGCCAGATGTGGGATCAATCTTCCAGTATCACCCGGCGCGAAGCGGCTCGTCTCCTCGGTGGAGCGGCTGCCGCCGCGCTCCTTCCCTTGCCAATGAACGCCGCGGGAAAGACGAACGAATTGCTGCGGCGCGCCATTCCTTCCACCGGCGAGAAAATTCCCGCCGTCGGTCTCGGCACTTCGCGGACCTTCGACGTCGGCGATTCGCCTAACGAGCGTGGGCCGCTCAAGGATGTGCTGACGCGATTCGTCCAGCTCGGCGGCAAGGTGATCGATACCTCGCCGATGTACGGCAAAGCCGAAGGCGTGATCGGCGACCTCACGTATGAACTGCACCTGCGGGAAAAACTTTTCCTTGCGACCAAAGTTTGGACGACCGGCAAACAGGCCGGGATCGACGAGATGGAACGCTCGCTCGCGCGTCTGCGGACAAAGCGCCTCGACCTCATCCAGGTGCATAACTTGGTCGATCTCGACACCCAGCTCGCAACGTTGCGCACCTGGAAAGCGGAGGGACGCATTCGTTATCTCGGCATCACCCATTACCTCGAGTCGTCGTTCCCCGAAGTGGAGAAAATTTTGCGGCGCGAGCAGCTCGACTTTCTCCAGATCAATTTCTCAATCGCGGAGCGCGCCGCGGAAGAGCGCATCCTGCCGCTGGCGCGGGAGAAAGGCGTCGCCACGCTGATCAACCGGCCCTTTGCGCGGGGCGATCTCTTCGCACGCCTGCGGGCGAAACCGCTTCCGGAGTGGGCGGCGGAGTTCGATTGCAAATCATGGGCGCAATTTCTTCTCAAGTGGATTCTTGGCAACGAAACCGTGACCTGCGCGATTCCAGCGACGAGCAACGCGCGCCATCTGGAAGACAACATGGCGGCGGGAATCGGACGGTTGCCGGACGAGAAGATGCGGCGTCGGATGGTGGAACTCGTGGCCAGGTTGTAAATGCGCCGTTTGCGGCTGCCTTCCAGCTCGGAAGGTTGCCGCGGCGACCTTCATGACCGGGCAAAAGAAGTTGCGTGCACAGGCTCTATTCCTTCGCCTAGAGATCGTCGAGCAACTCCGCTCTGTGTGTCCCTTCCGGTCTCCCGTAGCCGGCCAGCAAACCTGGCCTCTTCGAGCAGCCCTTTCCGGTAGTTGCACTCATTTTTAAAGACACCTTGCCATGGTGTCTTTTTCGCTGAGGCAACGTATCTTTTCTACCTCACCGGCCGACACCTCCTCGGTGTCTTGTCATTTGAGTCAATTCGATTGGCTAAACTTTGCCGCGTTTGTCTTGACACAATCTGGGAGAGCGGCGCAGCATGACGTTGCCTGAAGTTTGTGAAGGGTTTCCCGGTAAGCACCTGGCCCTCTTTCCGCCGGGTAACGTCGCGAGCTGAAGGTTCGTTCGTACGTTCAACAAAAGGAAATAAACTTCATGAAAACGATAACGAAATCTGTGTCGCCCGCGTTCACAGCGATCGCCCTCGCGTGCTTTGCGCTGGCGCCGGGAGCGCGCGCCGAAACTCCGGGGCCGAGCAAAGTGGATCAAGCAACCCGTGCCCGGGTGAATGAAAGTTACGGCAAACTTCCCCTCAGCTTCGAAGCGAACCAGGGTCAGCAGGAGCAAGCAGTGAAGTTCCTTTCCCGAGGGAGTGGCTACAATCTGTTCCTGACCAACCGCGAAGCCGTGCTCGTGTTGACGAAGGCGGAGAAGCCGGTGCCGGCGAAGAAGGGGACGCACGCGACTGTTGCGCAGAAGCAGCCGAAGCGGCAATCGAGCGTTTTACGCACGCAGCTTGTGGCTGCCAATCCCGCCGCCAAGGTGACGGGGGAGGAGGAGTTAGCGGGCAAGATCAACTACTTGATCGGGAAGGATCCCTCGAAGTGGCGCACGGGGGTGGCGACCTACGCCAAAGTGCGCTACGAACAGGTCTATCCTGGAATCGACCTGGTTTACTACGGCAACCAACGGCAACTGGAATACGATTTTGTGGTGGGGCCCGGAGCCGATCCTGCGCGCATCCGGCTCAAGCTGGCCGGGGCGCGGAAGCTGTCCGTGGACGCGCAGGGCCAGCTCGTGGTGGAGACGGCGGGAGGCGGCGTGCGCTGGAAGAGGCCGGAGATTTACCAGGAAGTGGACGGCCAGCACCGATCCGTCAAGGGCAAGTACGTTCTCCGGCGGGGCCATGAGCTAAGCTTTGAAGTGGCCGCCTACGATACGGCCAAGCCACTCATTATCGATCCGGCACTAGTCTACTCCACTTATCTCGGGGGCAGCGGTGTCGACGAGGGCAAAGGCATCGCGGTGGACACCTCCGGCGACGCCTACGTGGTAGGAGATACGTTTTTGGGCCCCTTTCCTACGACCGCTGGCGCATTTCAGACGACCTCCGGTGGTGAAGTCGATGTCTTTGTGACAAAGCTCGATCCCACGGGCTCCGGCCTTGTCTACTCCACATATCTTGGGGGCAGCGATACTGAATATGCCCGCGGCATCGCGGTGGACACCTCCGGCAACGCCTACGTTACAGGACTCACGCTTTCGAGCGACTTTCCCACGACCGCTGGCGCTTTCCAGACGATCAATCATGGTGCCTACGATGTCTTTGTAACTGAGCTCAATTCCACTGGCTCCGGCCTAGTCTACTCGACTTTTCTCGGCGGCAGCGATTACGATGAAGGCGACGCCATCGCGGTGGGCACCTCCGGCGACGCCTACGTGACAGGATTCACGGATTCGGATGACTTTCCCACGACCCCTGGCGCTTTCCAGACGACCAATCATCCAAATGGTATCTACACCGACGATGCCTTCGTGACTGAGCTCAATTCCACGGGCTCCGGCCTCGTTTACTCCACCTATCTCGGGGGCTACGAGATCGATCGGGGCCAGGGCATCGCGGTGGACACTTCCGGTAACGCCTACGTGGCCGGACTCACCTATTCGGACGACTTTCCCACGACCGCTGGTTCTTTCCAGCCGACCCTCAACGGTGGCCTTGATGCCTTTGTGACTAAGCTCAATCCCACGGGCACCGGCCTTATTTACTCCACTTATCTCGACGGCAGCTTTTATGCTGAGGGCGACGCCATCGCGCTGGACCCCTCCGGCAACGCCTACGTGACGGGACTCACGGCTTCGAGCGACTTTCCCACGACGGCTGGGGCCTTCCAGACGACCTACGGTGGTGTCCAAGATGCCTTTGTGACTAAGCTCAATCCCACAGGCTCCGGCCTTGTCTACTCCACTTATCTCGGGGGCAGCAGTGCCGATTACTGCTACGGCATCGCGGTGGGGACCTCCGGCAACGCCTACGTGACGGGAGATACGTTTTCGAGCGACTTTCCCACGACTGCTGGCGCTTTCCAGACGACCTACGGTGGTGACGAAGATACCTTTGTGACCGAACTCAATCCCACCGGTACCGGTCTTATCTACTCCACTTATCTCGGGGGCAGCTCTGGTGATGTCGTCTTCGGAATTGCAGTGGACACCTCCGGCAACGCCTACGTTACGGGCTCCACGAGTTCGAGCGACTTTCCCACGACCGCTGGCGCTTTCCAGACGACCTACGGTGGTGGCGACGATGCCTTCGTAGCGCAGTTTAATACGACACCGGAGTGCCAGATTGTGGTCATGGCCCAAAAGCACCGCGCGGGCCCAGGCCAATTTGCGGTTAGGATCTACTGGATTGGGGCGACGTCGCACAAGGTCAGGATCTTCCGTAATCCGCCAGGCGGTGTGATCGCGACCACGGCGCAAAACCCCTATACGGACAGCACCACGGTGGGCGGCATCTACACCTACTCGGTGACCGACAGGGCCGGCCACTGTTCGAACCAAGTGACGGTGACCCTCCCGTAGAGAATCAGAGACGGGGCGCGAGTTGGACCAGGGGAGCGCATATCGACGCCGTCGCCAACCTGTAAGCTGCGCGGCTACAACCACACGCGCAGTTTCGGCCAGAGGTCGCGCAGGCTGCCCTTGAGATCGCGGCAGACGTAAATGTGCTGGCGCTGTTCCCACGGCATCGCCCACGGGCTGGTCTCGATCGGCCCGCGATCTTCGACCGAGCGAAATTGCTTGCGCTCGTCCGTCGCCCGGTCGTCGAGGACGATCATGATTTGGCCGGTGTAATTACCCGGGCCCCAGTAGAAATAATTCTGGTGCCCGGAGAGCGCGGGCGGCAATCCGTACCTCGGCCCGAAGAAGTCGATCGCGCCGGCTTCGCCATAATTCTGACAAAAAATCGCGGCGTGCTTTTGCTCTTCGGGTGACAGGCTGGCGTAAACGCGCGCGACCGAGCGCACCATTTCCTTCCAGCCGAATTGATCCGCGTAGAGCTGGGGCAAGGCGGCCGTGAACGAGGTCTCGGTTTTCGGCACTTCGAAGTGCAGCGCGCGCATGTAAGCGAGCAGCTTTTCCGGCGGCAGGATCGGGAGCACGATCGGTGAAAGCACGGCCGCCGAGGCCAACATGGCGAGCGCGAGCGCCGGCTTGAGCCAGCGCAAGCGCAGGGCAAAGACGCGTTCCGCGGCGACACCGCCGGCCGCGAACAACATCGGGTAGGCTGGTCCAAGGTAATAGTTCTTGCCGTGCATCACGATGAACTCGGCGAGCGCGATCAGGTAAGTGAGCCCGATGACGCGGAAGCGCCGCCCTTCGCGCGCGAAGAGCGACCAGATCAGGCCGCCCAGCCAAAGCGGGGCGATCATCGGGTTCATGAGGGTCAACTGCTGAACGATGTACTGCAGCGGCGTGAGGACGACGTTCTTGTTGCTGTGGGCGATCCCGCGCAGGAGGACCCAGGTGGGCCAGCCGTGTTGGATTTGCCAAAGCACGTTGGGCAGCGCGATCAGGAACGCGACCAAGCCGCCGAGCCAAATCCATTTTTGCCCAAAGTGACGGCGCTCCGGCGTGAAGAGAAGCGCGAGCACGATGGCGGCGGCGAAAAACGCCATCGAATGTTTATTTTGCAGGCCAAGCCCGACCATGACGCCGAACCAAATCCAGGTGCGGGCCGGGGCGCCGTTGATGATGCCGACGAGGAAGTAGATCGCGCCGGTCCAGAAGAGCGCCTCGTAAACCTGCGGCGTATAGAAATTGCCGATCGCGAGAAAGTAGAGACTCGTTAGGGCGCCGATGCACCCCAGGGCCATTCCCCAAGTGCGACCGCCCAGTTCCCGCGCGAGCAGGCCGGTGAGCGCGACCATGCCCGCGCTGGCGAGCGCGGAGAAAAGTCGGACGGCAAAGAGCGAGTCGCCGAACACCCTCATTTCGAGGCGAAGCAGGAGCATGCTGAAGGGCGGGAGATCGACGTAGCCAAAGTCGAGATGCCGCGCGCAGGCGATGAAATAGAGTTCGTCGCGAAAATAGCCGTAACGCTGATTGGTGAGGACGTGGACGAGGAGGGCGACGCCGGCGCAAGTCGAGAGCAGGAGCACGGATTTGTCGCTGGCGGGGCGCGCGTCTGACGTTTCGAGCATGGGCTTGGTTAGCCAATACGATGGCGAGGTGCAAGGAGTTTGCCTTGGCCGAGGCCGGCGCTAGGATCAGCGCGATGGTCAATCCGCCTGGCGAGAGGAATCGAATCCTGCGTCTAGCGATGTGGTCGGGCCCGCGCAATATCTCGACCGCAATGATGCGGGCGTGGGGAAATCGGGCGGATACCGTGGTGGTGGATGAGCCGTTCTATGCGTTCTATCTCAAGGCGACGGGGAAGAAGCATCCCGTGGCGCAGGAGGTGATCGCGGCCGGGGAGACTGATTGGCGGAAAGTCACCGCTCGCCTAACGAATGAACTACCGACGTCGCGGCACCAAGGCCCATCCCACGTTTTTTATCAGAAGCAGATGACGCATCACCTCTTGCCCGAAGTGGGGCGCGACTGGCTCGCGCACCTGACGAATTGTTTTCTCATTCGCGATCCGGCGGAGGTGATCGCTTCCTACATCAGGAAGAACGACGACCCGGCGCTCGAGGACGTTGGCTTCGTGCAACAGGCCGCGATCTTCGACTGGGTGCGCGAGCGCTCGGGGACGGTCCCGTTGGTGATCGATGCGCGGGATGTTCTACAAAATCCCGAGCGAATTCTGCGGCTGCTTTGTCGTGCGGTCGGAGTCGAGTTTGATCCGGCGATGCTGAGTTGGCAACCCGGGCTGCGCGAAACCGATGGCGTTTGGGCGAAACATTGGTATGGCGAAGTGGCGCAATCGACCGGGTTCGCGCCTTATCGCGCACGGCCTGCGGAAGTGCCGGGGCGCCTTCGCGCAATCGAAGCGCGTTGCCGGGAATGCTACGACCGGCTTTACCAATATCGGCTGCGTTGAACCGGGGAGCAGGCAGATTTCGGCGATAGGATTGGAGTCAACCACGTAATCCGTGTAATCCGCAGTCAGGCAATGCTGCAACAATTTAACGAAAAGAATCGCGACCTGATCGTGAACATCAACGGCCGCCTCGTGCATCGGGACGAGGCCGGCGTGAGTCCGTTCGATTCCGCGGTCCAGGGCGGCGACGCGGTTTGGGAAGGATTGCGGCTCTACCATGGCCGCATCTTCAAGTTGCACGAGCATCTGGCGCGGCTGCGCCGTTCCGCCACCGCGCTCGCCTTTGCGGAGATTCCGCCTAACGAAAAGCTAATCGCTGAGATCCGCCGTACTCTCCTTGCCAACCAAATGCGCGATGGCGTGCACATCCGCCTTACGCTCACGCGCGGAGTGAAGATCACCTGTGGAATGGACCCGCGCCTCAACCGGAGTGGCCCGACCCTGATCGTGCTCGCGGAACACAAGGCGCCGGTTTACGCGAAGAGCGGCCTCAGCCTGATCACGAGCAAAATCCGCCGGCCCCCGCCGGAAATCCTCGATCCGCAGATTCATCACGCCAACCTACTCAATTCCATCCTGGCCAAGATCGAAGCGAACCAGGCCGGTGCGGACGATGCCATCCTGCTCGACTTGCGCGGCTTTGTCGCCGAGACGAACGCGACTCACCTTTTCCTCGTTAGGCAAGGTGAAGTTGCGACCAGCCGTGTCCTCGCCTGCCCGGAAGGAGTCACCCGCGCCACCGTGCTTGAAATTTGCGAGGCGGAAAAGATCCCGCACCGCGAAGCGGACCTGACGATCGATGAGTTCCGTGCCGCGGATGAGGTTTTCTGCACCGGCACGATGGGCGAACTGGCGAGTGTAACAACGATCGATGGTGGCCTCATCGGCGACGGCAAAGTCGGTCCGTTGACCCGGCGCCTGAGCGATCTTTACGCCCAACGGACCGCGGCCGAAGGGGTGTCCGTGGTCGATTGGAGCGTGTTATGAATCTGGGGAGACTGGGTTGGGCCAGCAACATCCGCCTGCTGTAGCGCCCTGTAGCCGTCGCCTGGGCGACGGGAAAGCGGCTGCCCGATTGTCCGTTACCGCGCGCAGACCCACGCTTCGCCTGTAGCCGTCGCCCTGCGGGCGACGTGAGGGGGGCGCGCCAACTGTCTTGCCACACGCATACCCACGCTTGGCGCTGTAGCCGTCGCCCTATGGGCGACGTGAGGGAGGACATGCCAATCAGCTTGCCACGCACATACTCGCGCTTCGCACAGCGAAGCGGCTACAACCTCTGCCGCGTCGTTCGTTGTTCTCCTCGCGATCTACTCCGCGCGGAGTGCAATCACCGGGTTGAGCCGGCTCGCGCGGCGGGCGGGTAAGAGGCAAGCGCGGATCGCGCTGAAGCATCCACTGTTTTAGGCACGCTCTGGAGAATACCGATTAAATAAACTCGGTTCGGGACCCGTTTTTACTGTTTAACCCGCGCGTTAACGGGTAACCCCTGTTTGCAGACCTCGTTCCTGGCCTTCCATGCAATCTGCAAGGCTCGCTTATGAGGTTGGTAACCGTGAAAGGCGGAGTCCCGAGCCTATTTGGGAGACATCCACGGATGAGCGCCGATAAAGGCGAGGAAGAAGGAGGTAGGTTTTATCGAGCGAGACTTACTGAATAACTCGCGGGGGTAAGGACAAAACGGAGT
>JBOHXL010000023.1:0-56197 GCA_050736975.1 Chthoniobacterales bacterium
CGCCTTCCGATTCGGACGTGGTCTGGGTCGGGACAGGCGAAGCGAACGATCGCAATTCATCGGAGTGGGGTGATGGCGTTTATCGCTCGACCGATGGAGGCGCGACTTGGACGAACGTAGGCTTGAAAGAGAGCCGTTCCATCGCACGCATCGCGGTGCATCCGGCAAAACCGGAAGTCGCCTACGTGGCCGCGATGGGAAATCTCTGGAAGGACGGCGGCGAGCGTGGGCTCTACAAAACAACGGACGGGGGCAAGACCTGGAAGCTCGTTCTGAGCGCGCCTTCGCCTAACAACGCCCGCACCGGCTGTGGTGACGTCGTGCTCGACCCGTCCAATCCCGAGATTGTCTACGCGGCGCTTTACGCGCGGCAGCGCACACCGTGGTCGTTTGCCTACGGCCCGACTGCAACCAACGGCAACGACGTCGGCGGCATTTTCAAGAGCAGCGATGGCGGCGCGACCTGGAAAAAATGCAGCGGCGGCTTGCCCGGTCTGACAGGTCGAATCGGGCTGGCAGTTTCGGCCAGCAAAAGGAAGACCGTCATGGCGATCGTGCAGAGCGACGAAGGCGGTACGAGCAATTTCAGCGACCTGCACAGCAAGCGTGGCGGCGTTTTTCGCTCGGAGGACGGTGGCGAGAAATGGACCCGGATGAGCGACATCGATCCCCGGCCATTTTATTTCAGCCAGATCCGGATCGATCCGGCGAACGACCAGCGGGTCTATGTTCTTGGCATGGCGGTGCTCGCCTCCGATGACGGCGGAAAAAATTTCCGGGAAGATCTCTCCGAGAAAGTGCATCCCGATTGCCACGCCCTGGCCATTCAGCCGGGGACAACACCGGCGCCGAAGACGTCGAAAGCGGAAGACAAAAATAAACCGCCAAAACCGCCTGTCTGCGAGCGGCTCATCCTCGGGACCGATGGCGGCGTCTACCAAAGTTATGCCGCGGGCAAGAGCTGGGAGCATCTCAATCGTTTTCCTGGCGGCGAGTTTTATCGCATCACGCTCGATGATTCGCAGCCGTTCTACCGGATCGCCGGCGGCTTACAGGATAACGAGAGTTTTGTCGGCCCGAGCCGGGTCCCAAGCAAGGAGGGGATTCGCAATTCGGACTGGATAGCGCTCGAAGGCGGCGACGGATTTTATGTCGTCTTCGATCCGGCGGACCGCGACGTCTTCTACGCGGAAAGCCAGGAAGGTTTCATTCACCGCATTAACTTGCGCACGGGCGAGAGACGCGATTTGCGACCGGAAGCGGCGGAAGGCCAGGAGCGTTATCGTTTCCACTGGAACGCACCGCTCATTGGCAGCCAGCACCAGCCGGGTGTGCTCTACCTCGCAGGCAACCACGTTTTTCGGCTCACGGACAAGGCGGAACATTACAAGGTGATCAGCCCCGATCTGACGCGCAACGAACCCGGCAAGATCGACGCCGCCGGGAGCGGCGCGGAAAACTATGGTGTTGTCTATTCGTTAGCCGAATCGCCGGTCAAAGCCGGCTTGCTCTGGGCCGGGACGGACGACGGACGGCTTTGGGTAACTCAAAACGACGGTGGCAACTGGACCGAGTTGACCGCGAACCTGCCGGAGCCCGAGCGCGGCCAATGGGTCGTGCGAGTCGAGCCCGGCGCGAAAGACCCGAAGGTGGCCTACGTCGTGACGAACGCCTACCGAAGCGGAGACGATCGGCCCTTTATCCTGCGCACCGCCGACCTGGGACAAACCTGGCAGAGCGTGGTTGGCGAGGGACTTCCGCCTAACGATCCGGTCGAGGTCGTGCGGGAAGATCTGGTCAACTCCAATCTTCTCTACGCTGGAACGCATTTTGGTTTGTTCGCCTCGGTCGACCGGGGCGGGCGCTGGGTGCGGATCGGTGATTTGCCGGCTGTTCGCGTAGATGATCTCCAGATTCAGCCGCGCACGGCGGATCTCGTGATCGCGACCCACGGGCGCAGCATCGACATCCTGGATAACACGCGCGCCTTCCGCGAACTGACCCCGGAAGTGATGGCGAAACCGGCCCACCTTTTCTCGATCGCACCCGCGCGGGGATTTTATCTTCTCTCCGGCATGGCGGATTGGAACGGGAAAGGCGTTTACCGTGGAGAAAATCCGCCGGAGGGCGCGTTGCTGACGTTTTGGGTGAAGGAATTTACCGGTGAGGAAGTGAAGATTGCGATCACCAATTCCTCCGGTCAGCCGGTGGCAAACCTAAAGGCGAGCGGTGCGCCGGGTCTCAATCGACTGAACTGGGATCTGCGTCTGACCGAGGACGTGCGGATCAAATACGGCGGAGATGACCCGAAGAAGTTTGTGCCGAGCGGCGAGTACACGGCGGAACTAAGCTACGGGAAGGAAAAGACGAAGCAGACCTTCCAGGTCGAGATTGCCGAAGGCATCACGACTCGTTAGGCAAACCGACGCGATCGGCGGGAAATTCAGCCGCGGCTCAATCCTGCTCGTCGTCGGCGGATTGTTTCTTCTCCTCCAACTCCTCCGGCGCTAGAGCGAAGCGGCGTTTGCGCTTGTTCGCCGGGAGCGGCGAGAGGGTCATCGTGATGTTGCGCCCGGCGATCTTTGGTTCCATTTCGACCTGCGCCATGGTCGCAAGGTCGTCCCGCACCTTGTACATGAGCTGCATGCCAAACTCCTGGTGCGCCATTTCACGACCACGGAATTGCAGCTGCACCCGCACCTTATTGCCTTTGTCGAGAAACTCTTCGCCGTGCCGGATCTTGGTCAGGTAATCGTGCTCGTCGATGTTTACCCTGAACTTTATTTCCTTCAGCTTCGTGCCCGCGGTGCGCCGGTCTTTGACCTGTTTCGAAATGTCGTACCGGAATTTTCCGAAATCGACGATCTTGCAGACGGGCGGGTTGGCGGTCGGCGCCACTTCCACCAGGTCAAGACCCATGGTCTGGGCGCGTTTGATCGCATCGGACAATTTCATGACGCCGAGTTGCTCGCTGGTCGAGCCCATGATGACGCGGACTTCGCGCGCGCGAATCCGACCGTTTACACGAATTTGTTGTTGCAGAAAAGATGATCTCCGGGCCGGCGACGAGGGAGTGAGACTGACGCCGTCATTCTTATGGTTCGCAATCTCCCGTCGCGTCCTTGTCGAGGAGCGCGCCGCACTCAAAAATCAGCGCGCCTGCGAGCAGCGCACCGATTGGTCCGCGGCATGACCCGAACCGAGGGGAAGTAGTATCCGACATTCCGAGACTGGCAAGACGTTTCGCGCGAAGCGAAGGGGAAATCGAAAGATCGAAATTTGGATTTCAACCCTCGGCTTTTCTCCTAGGCCGGCGGCGCGCCAAAATGGGCGGCGTAGGTCGCGTATCCCATAATGTCGTCGAGCATGGCGTCGAGCGCGGCGATGAGCGGCGCGGCTTTGGCGAAGCCGGAGAAAACCGCGCGGTCGCCGATCGGCGTGTCGATCACGAAGGTCGGCCGCTGCGTTACCTGGAGGGCATGAAATTCTGCCGTGCTGCGCCGGACGCGCGCTTCGATCCCGGGCGACTTGGCGCGCTCGAGCAGTTGCTCGGAATCAATTCCGGTCGCGTCCGCGGCGATCTGAACGGCGATCGCCCAGTCCCCGATCCGCTTCCCTTCCCGCAGTTCGGCGCGGCTCAGCGCGACCCAGGCACGGTCATCCTCGACCCCGAAGTCACGTGCTGCTTCTGCGACGCAATTGGGCTCCAGATATTCGGCGCGGCCGGCTTCGACCCAGTCCGTTCTTAGCATGAAGGGCGAGCGCATCAGGATGCCGCTCCGCCGATAGTACCATGCGGTGTGCTCGCGAGTCGGCGGAAGACCGGCCTTGTCCATGAGCGCGATCTTCCACTGGAAATCGACCCGGCCGGCGTAGCGGGCGCGCACTTCCTCCCAGGCCGGGGTGGCCCAAAAACACCAGGAGGAAATAACATCGAGGTAGATGGTCATCGTAAGTCGCATGGGACTCATATGACCCATATCCCCAGGTGCCGCGCAAGTTGAATGCGCGTTCTCACCCGGTTTGACAAAAGAACGAAACAAGGGACGTGCAATATCCAACCTGCCAGTCCCGAAAAACTTGATCGATCTCAATCACATTTTGCTCTTCATCGCGATCGCTTCGCCGCTGATCCTGCTCGTCCGCATCGCGCGGCTGCGCAATCCGCGGAATCACGGCTGGAGAATTGCGGCCAGCGTTGTCCTCGCGATTTGCGCCATCGCTTGGTTTTTCGCGCCCTCTTTGGCGGGTTACGTGGGTGGGACGTTCTGGTGTTTGCTCCTGGTTATTCCCTCACTGGCGGAACGCCAGATCGACGACGCGCTCCTGGGACAACATTTCGCCCGCGCCCGCCAGATTGCGATCGTCAGACAAATCCTTCACCCGTGGAATGATTCGCCGCACCGGCCTTCGATCGTCCGTTGTCTCGAGCTGGCGGCGAATGGTCGGCTCGATTTGGCGCTCGATCAGCTCGCCGCCGAACGGACCGAGCCCACGCCCTCAGGCCGCTTCGCGAGTGCGCTCACTTTTGCCTTGACCGAAAACTGGGCGGGCCTCGTGCAATGGTGCCGGCGCGATTTGAGTGTGGTCACGAATCCTGCCGTCGACTCCCTTTATCTGCGCGGGCTGGGCGAAATCGGCGCGCTCGATGACTTGGTTTTCGAAGTCGCAGCGCGCACCGCGGGCCAGGAGCCGGACTTTGTTCTGCGCTCGCTCTCGGGGTTCAATCTCGCCCTCGTCCTGGCTTTCTCTGGCCGGACTGCATTGCTCGTTAGGCTATTCCGCGAACGTCTTGGCCAGATGGCGGCCGAGCGCCAGCAGTTTTGGATCGCGACTGCGGAATGGGCCGCGGGCAAACACGAGTTGGCTCGTCCTGGCTTGGAGAAGCTGCGCGCCGGCACCCGCGACGCTGTACTGCGGCGCTCGATTGATCGACGTCTCGCGACCGGGCCGGGGCTTTCGCACTTTTCGGCCTCCGGCGAAACCGTGCTCGCCCGCCTGGTCGCGGAAACGATTAGCGCGCAAGAAACGGCCGCGCGCCCGCGCAGCAAAGGCGCGCCGGCGGTTTGGGCCTTGATCCTTCTAAACGTTGCGATGTTCGGGATGGAGATCATGCTTGGCGGCTCGACCAATACCCGGACGCTGGATCAGCTCGGCGCACTTGAACCGGATGCGGTCATTATTGCGCACGAATATTGGCGTTTGCTCACCGCCCTCTTCCTCCACTATGGCGTGCTTCATATTTCCTTTAATCTTTATGCGCTTTATCTCCTCGGTCCGGAGCTGGAGCGAATGATCGGCTCTTTTAAGTTCACGATCAGTTATCTCATCGCCGGGCTTGGCTCGAGCGCGGGTGTGGTCCTCTTGTATGCGCTCAAGCTGACCCAAGCCGATCAACTGGTCGGTGCTTCGGGTTGCGTCATGGGCGTGATTGGGGTCTCCGCTGGATTACTCCTGCGCCATCGGCAGTCACCGCTCGCCGGACGTCGCCTGCGCAACATCATTATCATCGTTGTCCTGCAGACGGCCTTTGATCTTTCGACTCCTCAGGTCAGTCTGTCCGCGCACCTGAGCGGTTTTGTGACCGGTGTAGTGGTAGGCGTGATTCTCGCCTCGCAAGAGCGCCGCACGCCCTGGTAAGCGTCGCGGCCAGCGTCGGCGGGTGCTGATTGGGGGAAACGGAATGCTTGCTGCTCTTGATTTTGCTGCCAGACTTCTCCGCTTCTCTTTTCAAGGTCACACGCTCGTTCCGTCATGCCGAATATTCAGACTTACAACGTCATCCCTAATCTCCCTGCCAAGCTCGAGCCCTTGCGCGAATTGGTTTTCAATCTTTGGTGGACTTGGGAGCCATCCGCCCGCCGGCTTTTCCGGCATCTCGATCCCGAGTTGTGGGATCGGACGAATCATAACCCGGTCCGGATGCTCCAGCTCTCGCGCCAGGCGCGGCTGATCGAGGTCTCGCAGGATGAAGTCTTCCTGCGCGATCTTGCCGAAGTTCATTCCGCCTACAAGAAGTATCTCTCGCGCAAAGACACCTACGGGAAGAAAGGCGCCGGGAGCGAGATCAAGAAGCCAATTGCGTATTTCTCCGCTGAGTTCGGCTTTCACGAATCGATCCCGAATTACTCCGGTGGTCTTGGCATTCTTTCCGGAGACCATTGCAAGTCGGCGAGCGATCTTGACCTGAACTTTGTCGCCGTCGGGCTGCTCTACCGGCACGGCTATTTCAAACAGCAGATCAACAAGGAAGGCTGGCAGGAGGCGGTTAATCTCAACCAGAACTTCCATCATTTGCCGATTCGCCAGGTCATGCGCAATGACCAGATTTTGCTGGTTGGCGTACCCCTCCTCGGACGCGAAGTCTTTGCCAAAATCTGGGAGCTGCGCGTCGGTCGGATTAATCTCTATTTGCTCGACACCGACACCCCGGAAAACATGGCGGAAGATCGGCTGATCACGGCGGAGTTATACGGCGGCGATCTCGAGATGCGGATGCGGCAGGAAATCGTGCTCGGCATCGGCGGGGTGAAGGCACTTAGCGCCCTCGGGCATGAGGCGGAGGTCTTTCACATGAATGAGGGTCACTCCGCCTTTCTCTCCCTCGAACGCATCCGCCTGCATGTGACCCAGCATGAACTCGACTTCTATTCCGCCCTCCAGGTTGTTGCTTCGGCGAATGTCTTCACCACTCACACGCCGGTCCCGGCGGGCAACGACTCATTCCCTCGCGAAATGATGGTGCGCTACTTTAGCGATTTCGCGGACCAGCTTAAGATCCCGTTCGATGAACTGTTCCGCTTTGGCCAGACAACGACCGATCCGGTGGCGACGTTCAGCATGACAATTCTCGCCTTGCGCACGAGCCGGCATGCCAATGGCGTGAGCAAGTTGCACGGCGCAGTAAGTCAAGGGCTTTGGAAGGATGTCTGGGCCGGGGTGCCGATTCATGAAGTGCCGATCACCAGCATCACCAATGGCATTCACACCAAGACCTGGATGGCGCCGGAATTCTCCGCTCTTTACACCAAATATCTTGGGGCCTGGGAAGATCATCTGACCGAACCCGATTTCTGGCGCGGCGTGATCGAGATTCCCGATTTGGAGCTCTGGGAGACCCATCAAAAGTTGAAGCTGCGCCTGGTTAACTTTGTCCGGGACCGGGTGCGGGCGCGACGGGAACGCATTGGTGATTCGCCCGAAGCGATTCGGGCCGTCAACTCCATTCTCGACCCGGAGATCCTGACGGTTGGTTTCGCCCGACGTTTTGCGACTTACAAACGTGGCGCGCTACTCTTTAGTGACCCCGATCGCCTGCTGCGCATGCTGAATGACCTGGCCCGACCGGTGCAGTTCATTTTCGCCGGCAAGGCGCATCCCCGGGATGAAGGCGGGAAAGCGCTTATCCAGGAGGTTTACAAGCTGACACGGGAGACCGGGTTTCATAACCGGATCGTCTTTGTCGAAGATTACGACACTTATATCGCGCGCCGTTTGGTCCAGGGGGTCGATCTTTGGCTGAACAATCCGCTTCGCCCGCTCGAAGCCAGCGGGACAAGCGGGATGAAGCTTCCGCCCAACGGCGGCCTTAACCTCAGCGTTCTCGATGGCTGGTGGTGTGAAAGTTATAATGGCAAGAATGGCTGGGCCATCGGCGCGGAGATCGCCGCGGGCGACGCTGAATTCCAGAACGAGGTCGACGCGGCCAGTCTTTACCAGTTGCTCGAGAACCAGATCATCCCGCTTTATTACGCGAAGCCGGATGGCAAGCTGCCGCTCGCCTGGCTGCAATTGATGCGCGAATCGATCCGCAGTGTCACTCCGCTCTTCAACACCCATCGCATGGTGAAGGAATACACCGAGCGCCTCTACACGCCCGCGGCCAAGGCGCATGTCGAGTTTTCGCTGGATGGCTGGCGCGCTGCCACCTTGCTCAGTCAGTGGAAAGCGCAAATGAGAAAAGACTGGCCACAGGTCCGGATCGGCGATGTCCAGGTTGTCAACAAAGACCGGCAACGAATTCCCGTCGGTGACTCGCTCCGGGTCTCAGCCAGAGTCCATCTTGGCGCGGTCGACCCGAAACACGTGCGGGTAGAAGCCTACCATGGCGAGGCGGAAAACGACGTCTTGCGCAATCCCATTGTCACCATGCTGGCGGAAAAAAGCCGCGTGGATAACGACGGCGATTACCTCTACGAAGGATCGATTCCCGCGGCGGAAAGCGGCACCTACGGATTCAGCGTGCGGGTTGTTCCGACCTATCCACATCTGCTCCAGGCGCATGAGCTTCGGCTCATTGCCTGGGATTAGGTTGTCCCTTGCTCCGTTAGTTAGGTCGCTCACGCCCGGCTTTCAAATGGGTTACGCGACGAGCAAGAAATTCTTTTGCAGTTAGTGCAAACATTACTTGCTCAATCCTCAACATGGTTTATAACTGCGCCATGGACCTATCCGTTAAACAACTGGAAGAAGCAGTAGAGGTACGAAAACAAATCGACCAACTGCAACATCGACTCAGGAGTCTTCTTGGCAGCTCAAGCGCGCCGAGCAGCTCGGCCAGCCCATCCTCCGCCGTCGCGAGCAAGGGTGGAGCTAGGCGTAAGCGCCGCGGTGGCCTTTCGGCCGCCGGTCGCGCCCGCATTGCCGCCGCTGCCCGGGCCCGTTGGGCACGAGCTAAAGCGGCCGGCAGTCAGTCGCTGGCTGCGAGTAGCAAGAAGTCCGGCCGCAAAAAGGGCGGAATCAGCGCCGCTGGCCGGAGAAAGCTTTCGCAGATGATGAAAGCTCGCTGGGCGGCTCGCCGCCGGGCTCAGGGCTAACTCGCCCACAGACAAGTCTCGCATCCGATCGTCGGTGACTTAGAGCGCCGATATCGCGCGAATGAACTTTTGGTAATCCGCGGCCTCGCGGGCGGCTCTGTTGAGCGCCGCGAGCCGCGGATGGTCATTTGGCTGGGTCAGCTGCACACGCTGGCTGGCGCCGCCATTGGCAAATACCATCTCATCCCATTGGACTGACTTGATCTGGGAGTTAAATCTCGCTACCGATCGGCCCCGGAAGTAGGCCCGGGTGTCCCCCGGTGGCGCAAAGATCGCCTGCTTGATGTCGGCTTCGGCGATGAACTGCCGCATCCCACCTTGTCGCAGCAGCTCGTAATAAAGCCCCTCCTCCGGGACGATATTGTGATACTCGAGATCGATCGATTGCAGCCAGGGATCGGTCCAGGATAACCTTTCTTCGTCGCGCAGCGTTGCCAGCAAGACCTTCTTTGCTACCCAATCGATCCGGTCGCGGCCGAGCATTACGTCGCGCTCGAGATCGTTCAAGACCGCTTCCCACTCGCGCAGGAGCCATTCTTCCTCCAACCCGGGATTCGTGATCGATTTTCCGGCCGCCGCGAGATAGAGACGCTGCACGTCGATCGCCGAAATCTTTCGCCCGTCCGTCAGTTCAATGATCCAGTCATAAGTCTGGTCACGGCTGATGGACTTGGTCGCGTCGACCGGTTGTGCGATCTCGATCTGCGGCGCGAGGCCGCGCTCGATCAGGCCGAGCACAAGGGAGGTCGTGCCGATTTTTAGCGCCGTCGCCCATTCACTCATGTTTGCGTCGCCCAGGATGACGTGGAAACGCCGGTAGTGGCGCGGATCGGCGTGTGGCTCGTCGCGCGTGTTGACCAGCGGCCTTCGGTTCATTGTGTCAATGCTCACCAGCACACTGAAAAAATCGGCCCGCTGCGAGATTTGATAAGTCCCCGGTTGTCCGCCGGCGCTCTCCGTTTCGATTCCCATCTTGCCCGCCCCGGCAAAAATCTGGCGGGTCACGAGAAAGGGCAGGACTCCCGCAACGATCCGGTCCCAGGGCACGTCGCGGCGCATAAGGTAATTGTCGTGGCAGCCATAGCTGTGACCCGAGAAATCGGTGTTATTCTTGTAGAGACGGACCGCCTGTTCGCGCGGTAATTTCAGGTTCCGGCGCCGAGCACATTCCGCCAGGATGCGTTCGCCGGCCTTATCCTGTGCGACCAGGTCGCGCAAGGTGGTGCATTCCGGCGTCGAGTATTCCGGATGGGCGTGGTCGTTGTAAAAGCGGGCCCCGTTGCTCAGGACGAGGTCGCTTTTGATTTCCTCGAAGCTGAGCGGGCGATTGCGATCAATCTCGAAATAAGCCGACTCATCGGCGTCCTGGAGTAATTCCGCGGCGCGAAACCCGCGGGCATCACGATGTGGATCTTCCAGGTCGTAATCCCATTTCATGTGCGCCCCATGTTCCGTGTAGCCGCGCACCAGTTCGATCGATTCCGCCACCACATCGACGGACTCCGCTCCATTGACTGTGATCCCAAACTCCGTTTCCAGCCCAAAGACTCGTCTCATCCCGCCCATAACATACACGCCGCGGCGTCATTTCATCCGGGGGCACAAGCTGCTCGCCCTAAGCTCGTGCGGCAACACAGGGTGCCGGCGGTCGTTTTGGAGCGGGCCGGCTTCACTCTGTTGAAACAGTCGTCGGGCTGCTTGGATCGTCCGCCTGGCGCGCGCCTAGGACGAGCCGCCCGTGCTCCGGGAGTTCCTAGACTAAAGCGTCTCCTGCACTTCACGAGCCGGGCCACGAAGGATCTGTCGCCCCTGCACGATGCGAAGCGTCGGTATGGGTGTGGTAAGGCGGTTGGCGCGTCGCACTCGTGTCGCCTCCAGGGCGACGGCGACAGTTCATGACACGTTCTAGCAAATCCGCGGCAGCTGTTCCCCGGAAAGCATATCGACGATGCGCGTCCCACCGACGCGGGTCTTCATCACGACAAAGCCAGGATGGTCAGTTGCGATCTCGCCGATGATGGCGGCTTCTTTGCCTAACGAGTGGCCGCGCATGGCGGCGAGGGCCGCTTCCGCGTCCTGCGGGGAAACGATCGCGATCAGTTTCCCTTCGTTCGCCACGTAGAGCGGGTCGAGCCCCAGAATCTCGCACGCTCCTTTTACGTCTTCGCTGATCGGAATTGATGCTTCGTTCAGGACCACGCCGACGCCGGCTGACTGCGCGATCTCCGTCACGCTGCTGGTCACCCCGCCACGGGTCGGATCGCGCAAGACATGGACGTCCTGGCAGGCCGCGAGCAGTTCGCCAACCAATCCGTTGAGCGCGGCGGTGTCACTGGCAATCTCGGTTTCGAACTCCAGCCCTTCCCGCACCGACATGATGGCGATGCCATGCACCGCAATCGGCCCGCTTAGGATCACCTTGTCGCCCGGTCGGGCGCGCGCGGGGCTAATGTTAATGCCCTCCGGAACGAGCCCGATGCCCGCCGTATTTACAAAGATTTTATCGGCCTTGCCGCGATCGACGACCTTGGTATCACCCGTCACCACTTGCACCCCGGCCTCGTCCGCCGCTGCCCGCATCGATTGCACGACGCGCCAGAAGTCCGCCATCGGCGTTCCTTCCTCGAGGATAAAACCAACCGAAAGATAAAGCGGTTTCGCCCCGCACATCGCGAGGTCGTTGACCGTCCCGTGCACCGCCAGCTTCCCGATGTCGCCCCCGGGGAAAAAGATCGGACTCACCACATACGAGTCGGTGCTGAAGGCGACGCGTCCTGCGCCTAACGAAAAGATGGCGCCGTCGTGCAGCGGGGCCAGGAGTTCATTGGCGAACTGTGGCACGACCATTTTCGAGATCAGTTGATGACTTAGCTTTCCACCGCTCCCATGGGCGAGGACGATCTCCTTGTAATCCGTGATCGGCAGCGGGCAGGAGGCGGTGAGAAGAGATTCGCCGTTCGTGATTGGTAAATCGAGATTCGGATTCCGCTCCAGCCTCCCCATACGATTCACGATTCACAAATGGCGTGCTTCACGTCACGTCCTCCGACCCGAGCGCGATGTGCACCAGGTCCCAAATGATATGCACCGCCGTGGCATGCGCTTCCTGGATGCGGTGGATGCTATAGGACGGCACGATGAAGCAGTAATCCGAAAGTTCGGGGAAGCGGCCTCCATCCTTCCCCGAAAAAGTAATCGTCAGCATCTTCTTCTCCCGCGCCGCTTCCAGGGCGTAGATAAGGTGTGGGGATTTGCCGCTCGTGCTAAAAACCATCGCGACGTCGCCGGGCGTGGCCTGCAACCGGAGTTGATTGACAAAGACGCGCGTGAAATCCAGGTCGTTGCTGATCGCGGTCATGGTCGCGATGTCGGTCATGAGCGGGATGGCGGGAAAAGCGAGGCGTTTCTCGATGATCGGATGATTGAACTCGACCGCGATGTGGAGCGCGTCGCATAAGCTGCCGCCGTTGCCCATGGCAAAAAGGCGGCCGCCTTTTTCAAAGCGCCCGGCCAGAGCCCGCGACATTTGATCCAGCGCATCGGCGTATCTGGAGAAGAAAGTTTGCTTGGTCTCCATGCTTTCGCCGCATTTGCGGAGGACCTTTTCGCGGAACGGCTCCGTCAGCCGATCATTGGCTGTCTCGACCGTTGCGCTCATGATCAGGGCGCTGGAGCGAGGGCTGGCTGTTCGTTAGGCGACTTTTGCAGGTGCCGCCCATAGGCATAATAGGCGGCACAGGCGCCTTCGGCCGAGACCATGGTCGCGCCTAACGGACGCTCCGGTGTGCAGAGCGTACCGAAGGCCGGACAGTCATGCGGCTTTTTGACCCCGCGCAGGACGAGTCCGCTGATGCAAATTTCGGGCTCTTTTGTGTCGATCTCGTGAACGTCGAAGAGACGCTCGGCGTCGTGCTCACGAAATTCATAGCGCAGCTTGTAACCGCTCTTTGGGATCGGACCGACCCCGCGCCACTTCCGGTCGCCCACTTCGAAGACTTTGTTCACCAACTCCTGCGCGACCCGGTTGCCGTCCCGGCTTACGACCCGCGGATATTGATTTTCCACTTCCGCCTTGCCCGCTTCGAGCTGGCGAATCGTCATCAGCGTTCCTTCCAGAATGTCGATTGGTTCAAAGCCGGTGATGACGATCGGCACCTGATAGCGGGCGGCGATTGGCTCGTATTCGCGGTAGCCCATGACGGTGCAAACATGCCCCGGGCCAAGAAATCCCTGCACGCGATTAAGGGGCGATTGCAGGATGGAAGCAATCGCCGGCGGAACGAGCACGTGCGAGACGAGAACGGAAAAATTCTTGAGCTCCTGGCGAGCCGCCTGCCAGACCGCCATCGCGTTGCCCGGCGCGGTCGTTTCGAAACCGATGGCGAAGAAGACGACTTTCTTCTCCGGATTGGCCCGGGCAATTTTCAGGCAGTCGATCGGCGAATAAACGACGCGAACATCCGCCCCGCGCGATTTCAAAATCAGCAGGTCACACTCCGAACCGGGCACACGCAGCATGTCGCCAAACGAGCAAAAGATAACGTCCGGGCGGCGCGCGATCTCGAGCGCTTTGTCGATCATCTCGAGCGAAGTAACGCAAACCGGACAGCCCGGCCCGTGGACCAGCTCGACTTCGCCAGGCAACAAACGATCGATTCCATATTTGACAATCGAATGCGTCTGACCACCGCAGACCTCCATCAAGACCCACGGCCTGGTAACGGTGCGCCGAATTTCTTCGACGATTTTTTTGGCGAGCGCTTCGTCGCGATATTCGTCGAGATATTTCATGCGAGCCGGGAAGCAGGTTCTTCCTGCGCCTGGCCGATCAGGCCGGAAGGATGTTTGCCGCTGGCCGAAACCGGTGTGCTGATCTCTGCATCGTCCTCGGCGACATCGGGAATTTCCAACTCGGTAAGTTGCTGCATGCGCGCAAGCGCCTGGTAAGTCCGGGCCGCTTCCGCTTCATCCACTTTGCTGAGCGCAAAACCAACGTGCACCAGAACGTAATCGCCCTTCTCTGCTTCGGGCGTGTATTCGAGGCAGACCTGTTTTACAATCCCACCGAAGTTGGCCTTCCCCATCCGGACACCGTTCGCATCAGCGCTGATCTCAATGAGTTTTCCGGGAATCGCGAGACACATGTTTCACCTCCGTTTTGCGCAGCCCGGCAACCTTGCTGATCGCCACACCGTCGCAGACTAAAATTCTATCACCTCGCTCGGCATCCGAAAGGAGCCCGAGCGCTATTTTCCGGATCGCGCCGCGCACCCGAACCTTGCCCATCGCGATGCCGTCCTCCGAGCTAACCTCGGTGATTTCTCCATAAACCAGATTCATATAATTTCCCGGATGGGGCTGGTTGCCAGCCAAACCTGTCCGAGCGCGATTCCACCATCGTTCGGTGGGACGCGTTGTTGCCAATAGGGCTGGAACCCGGCCGCTTGAAGCTGGTTTGTCACGCGCTCAATCAGATAACGGTTCTGAAAACATCCGCCGCTCAGGGCCACTTTGGATTTATTAAAGTGACGAACCACGGCAAGAATCGCATCCGACAGCATATTGTGAAAGCGGGCCGCAATCAGTCCGGGCGCTGTTTTTTGCCGGCGGTCCTCCAGCAGGGCATGGATCGCCGGCTCCCAATCGATCACTTGCGGCGAGCCTTCGCGTCGGGCAAAAGGATAGCTTTCCGCGACCGCCGGATTGACCGCAAACTCCAATTCCATGGCCGCCTGTCCTTCAAAGGTGGCGCGTGCCCGCAAACCAGACAGGGCCGCGACCGCATCAAAAAGGCGACCGGCGCTGGAAGTGATCGGCGAATTGATTTGCCCGACCAGCATACCGCGGAGTGTTTTGAGCTCCGGGCTTGTGAAGTTGTCGAGCAGTTCGCCTCGTCCCCATAATTCTTCTCCCAGAATCTCGTGCAGTACTCCGAGCGCGCTGCGACGTGGCTCTCTCATCGCGGTCTCGCCGCCCGGCAGGCGAAACGTGCGGAGGTGCGCCACGCGCCGACAGGCATCTTTCTCCACAACAAAAAATTCGCCGCCCCAGATTGTGCCATCAACACCATAACCGGTCCCATCCCAGGCGACACCGAGAAGCGGCGGGTCGATTTCGTTTTCTGCCATGCAGGAAGCGATATGGGCCCAGTGATGTTGAACCGCGGCGTGCTCACCGGGTTGGCCCAGAGCGTGTTTTGTCGAGAGATAGTCGGGATGGAGATCGTGCGCGATCACCGCCGGTTTCGCCTCGTAGAGACGCGGCAGGTCCGCGACGGAACGGATGAAAGCGTCGTGCGCCTGTTTGGTCGCAAGATCACCGATGTGCTGGCTGAGGAAAACGTTTCGTTCCACGCTGAGCGCGACCGCATTTTTCAAATGTGCTCCGACGGCGAGGACCGTTGGAGTGGAACGATTCAGTGTGATCGGGAGCGGCGCGTAGCCGCGGGCGCGCCGCAGGATCGTTTCCCGCCCGGCAAAGATGCGAACGATTGAATCATCAACGTGCCGGACGATCGGGCGATCGTGCACGAGAAAGAGGTCGGCCAGTTGGCGCAGGCGTTGCAGGGCTTCGTTTTCATCGATGCAGATGGGTTCATCGCTCAAGTTTCCGCTCGTCGCCACGACCGGGAAATTCAGCTCATGCAGGAGCAGGTGATGCAGCGGCGTGTAGGGAAGCATGACGCCAAGATTCGGGTTCCGGGGAGAAATTGCTGATTGCTGGTTGCTGATTGCTGATCGTCTGAGAATGACGATCGGGGATTCCGGCGAGGTGAGAAGTCGCTCTTCCAGTTCGGAGACTTCACAATCAGCTCGAATTGTTTTGAGCGACGGGAACATGACGGCGAAGGGCTTTTCTTCGCGATGTTTCCGCTCGCGCAGACGAAGAACCGCTTTTTGGTTGCGGGCGTCGACCAGCAGTTGAAAACCTCCAATGCCTTTCAGGGCCACGATTTTTCCGTCGCGAATCTGCTCGGCCGCCCGGCGAAGCGCAGCATCGGTCTGCGCGACGGTTTCACCTTGCGCGTCCCAAAGCTCCAGCTGCGGTCCGCAACGCGGGCAGGCGGTTGGCTCGGCGTGAAAGCGGCGATCAGCAGGATCGCGATATTCGCGAGCGCAATCGGCGCACATCGCGAATTTTTTCATCGCGGTGTTGGCGCGATCGTAGGGTAGGGCCTCGATGATCGAGAAGCGCGGGCCGCAGTTGGTGCAGTTGGTAAAGGGATAACGAAAACGACGATCGTTAGGGTCACAAATCTCGCGCAGACAATCGTCGCAGGTCGCGATATCCGGCAAAATAAGGGCGCTTTTGCCACCTGCCTCGCTGCTTTCCCGGATCTCAAATTTTTCGTAGCCGCACGCGTCGAGCTGCGATGCCTCGCAAGTTTGAATGATGGCAAGGGCCGGCTTCTCGGTCCGCAGGCGCTGTGCGAAAGTAGAGAGGCGTTCAGGCGCGCCCTCGATCTCGATGAGAACACCTTGAGCGGAGTTAATCACCCAACCCTTCAGATCCAATTCCGTTGCCAGTCGGTAAACGAAGGGCCGAAACCCGACCCCCTGCACCGCGCCGCGTAGCGTCATCTTTATTCGTCCTCGATTCATCGTCGTAGCCGGGGACGCTGATCCCGGTGAGTCAGCGGGTGAATCTCCATCACACATCTGCGTCCCGGCCGGCGTCGGCGCCGCCCGGCGACAACGCCAGATTGTTTCACCTAATAAAGAGGCCATCGACGAAGCCGATCTGGTAAACGAGCAAAAGCCCGAAACCGAGACTGAGAACGCCGGCCGCCGTCCCGAGATGGCGATGGAGAAATTGAAACCGAGTCGCATAGGAAACCGGGACGGCAATCGCGGCCGTGATCAGCATCATGCCGACGATGACTCCAAGACCAAAGATGAAGAGATAGGCCATGGCCCAGACCGGATCGCGAATGATCGGCAGGACGAGCAACGCGACTGCCGCCGATCCGGCCAGTCCATGCACGGTGCCGATGAGGATCGGACGAAGCGCCTGATAAAATCTCGAGCTGCCAAACCAGCGGTCCAGTTTCGCCGGCGGAACAGTTTCCTCAGCGTGGCCATGGGTAGCTCGCTCGTGGCCGTGAATGTGGCTATGCACGTAATCACCATGACGATGCGTGTGGTGGTGGATCGAGTCGTGGTCGTGATCAGCGCTGACATTTTTGACCGCGCGAAACGTCGCCCGGAAGTTAAGCGTACCGAGCAGGATCAACATCAGCGCCACGCAGAATTCCAGGCTCATCCCGAGGTGTTCCGGCACAACGATACCAAAGAGGATAATGGCGCCGCCGATGACCAGCAGGGTCAGGCTGTGACCGATTCCCCAGAAAATCCCGGTCCAGGCCGCGCTCCAGATGCTGCGCTGCCGGCTCACGATGGTTGTGACCGCAATCACGTGGTCGGAGTCGGTCGCGTGTCGCATCCCGAGAAAGAAACCGAAGAGCAGGATTGGAAAAAGTGCAGTCATGAGATGGCGCCGGCGATTTCGTTGGGCATGAATCGAAGAGAACGGATGGCGCATTCCTCGCCCTCGGTGACGCGAGCCGCCTGGCCGCAGCCGGGGCATTCGAGCGTGGCAACGGGCACGCCGTGTAAGGCGCCGTCCCAATATTTCGGCGACCCGCTGTAGGCACAATGCGGACAGGTGACTTTGCCGGGCACCTGCTCAATCGTTAGGCTGGAGCCCGCGAGCGGCATTTCGGTGGTGATCGACTCGTAGCAGAAACGCAGCTGCTCTTCCTCGATCAGGGTGAACTCGCCAATCCCGACCCGGACTTCGACGATTTTTTTGTCCGGATTTTTCTCCACAAAATCGAGCAGCTTTTCGACCAGCCCGGACGCGATCGAAAACTCATGCATGGGAACAAATGACGAAATTCGAATGACCAAGTTCGAAAAAAATTCGGGCGTCGTTCTTTGTCATTGTTTCGGGTTTCGTCATTCGGGATTGGTCATTCTTCAAACCGCGAGCAAAGTTTCCGCAACCTCATCCAGGCCGGTTCCCTTCTTGCAGCTCGTCGGGATGACCTTGATGTCGGGCTTAAGGGCGTGCACATCCCTGATCAATTGGTCGACGCTCACTTCCATTGCGTCGGCCAGATCGATCTTGTTGATCACCACGACCTGCGCGCCGAGAAACATGTGCGGATGCTTTCGCACCATCCAGGGACCTTCTGTCACGCTTACCACCACCACGCGAGCCTTCGAGCCCAACGGAAATTCGGCCGGGCAAATCAAGTTTCCGATATTCTCAATGAAAATCATTTTCAGATTTTCGAGGTCGATCCGGCGCAGACCTTTGCCGACGAGGTTGGCGTCGAGGTGGCAACCGTTGATCGTCGCAATCTGCACCACCGGCACGTTTTGTTTTGCGATTGCGTCGGCGTCGTTGCTCGTGGTCGCGTCACCGTTAAAAACGGCGATGCCCATTCTGTCCTTCAAAATTTCGACCAGCTTCGTGATCAGGGTGGTCTTGCCGGAACCGATCGCGCCCATGAAATCGATCGCGGTGATGCCATTCTTATCGAGCAGCGCGCGATTTTCTTTGGCCAGTTTTTCGTTCGCCTTCAGCAGGCTGTGCTCGAGCTCGATGTCATAGATCTCATCCGGTGACGCCTCGAGGTTCACCTGCACTGCACCTTCTTGAGCCATGATTACCTGGCGAGCCCCATCAGGGCGGTAGGCGTATGCTGTTGCTTCAGGAGTTTGCCGCCGCCGAGATACATGTGAACGCCGATCGCCGCCGCACCACCCACGGCTGAATCGTAAACCACGCTCAAGACCCGCTCCAACCCGGTGCCATGGATTTCGAGCAAGGTCTGAATCAGGTCCCGGACCTGCGTGCGGACCGCCTCGTCCGGCGTGTTCTCCAGCGCACCAATCAATTCCTCCGCGCGACTGAGCCGTTTTTGGAATTCCTGGTTGCTGGTTTTGTCCATGGTTTCCCTTTAGCTCATCGAACTTCGCCAGGCTGCGGCGCGTCGCCAAGGCGCAGGAAGCTAGCTACGGCTTTTCTCTGCGCGTCGCAAACCCGGAGTGAAACGACGCGACGGTCAAAAACATTATCCGGCAAATCGGGGTCAAGATGTTCGCCGGGGAAGAGGGGATTTGCGAAGTGGCATGTCACAGTGCAATTAATCCCGATCACATCGCGGCCCTGCGCCAGAGCGACGTGGCCTAACGAACCAAACCGGAAAAAATTTATGCCGCACATCGTCACCAATAAATGCCTCGGGTGCAAGTTCACCGACTGCGTCGTGGTTTGCCCTGTTGCCTGCTTTTACGAGTTGGCCGAACAACTTGTCATCCACCCCGAGGAATGCATCGATTGCATGGCCTGCGTCGATGAGTGCCCGGTGCACGCCATCTATGCCGAGGGGGACCTCCCGCCCGAGTTTGAGAAGGACATCGAATTTAACGCGACCGAAGCCAGGCGGATCCAGGAATCGGGTCAGGGCGCGATCGAGGCGAAAAAGGATCCCCTGCCGACCGCCGAGCAGCGGAAAGCAGAGCTGGGTTACTGACCGCGCGTTTTCTCAACACCCTCGCAAGCCCGGGCTGCGTGCACATCAGCCGGCCGTGGACTGCTTTTCAAATTCGTCCAAGGCCGCGCTCAATCTCTCCAGTCCAGTCTTGAACGATGCGGTTTCACCGCCGATCCCGAGACGGAAATGTCGTGGACATTCAAAGAACTCGCCCGGGACAACCGAGGTCTCGTATTTTTCGCGCAGCAATTTGAAAAACGCCTCGGGCTCGCCCTTCGGCAACCGGGGAAAAACTACCGTGCCCGCGGGTGGTCGGTAACATTCCAGATTGGGCCGCGAATTGAGAAACGCGTCAAGCAGCGCGCGATTGGCGGAGAGCAACGCGCGGGCGCGCTCGCGGAATTGCGCGAGATGATCAAACGCCATCACCGACATGCGCTCCGCGGGATGAGCGCCGGTGGCGGCGAAGAGATCGTTCAATCGCCAGATGCGGCGCGCCAGCTCCGGCCCGGCCAGGATCCAGCCGCAGCGCAGTCCGCTTAGGCCGTAGGCTTTCGTCAGGCTGCTGGTCACGACAAAGGTTTCGCCTAACGAGAAGGCGGAGGGCGGGGCGGACTCAAACAACATTTCGAGATAGACTTCATCGACCAGCACCCGCGCCCGCACGCGTTGCGCCAGCTGGCCAATCGCTCGCAACGTCTCGCTCGAAATCAACGCGCCACTTGGATTGTGCAGATTGGTCAGAACCACCAAACGAGTCTTGGGCGAAATCGCCTTTTCCATTTCCGGCCGCGCAATCTCGAAATTGTTTTCGAAGCGGCGCGCGATCCGCTTTACGCGGGCGCCAAGGTAATATGCGAGATCGAGCAGGAGCCCGTAGGTTGGTTGCTCGATCACGACCTCGTCGCCCGGCGTGAGGAGCGCGGCCATCGCGAGATGATTTGCCATCGAGGTGCCCTCCGCCGCAACGATGCATTCGAGCGGCGCGCCGGTATGCCGCGCGATCCGTTCCAACAACGGCCCGTAGCCGTAGCCGCCTCCGGTGACCTCCAATTCCTCCACCCGCAGGGGAAATTCCGCCATCGGCACATTCCTAAGGCCGCTGGTCGCGAGATTGAAGCGCGCGCACGACGAGAGTTTCGCCCACTCCATGTAGGCCGAGCTCTTGCGCTGAGACGACGCGGGATTCACAGCAGGGTAGCGCAAGCTTCCAGCTTGCAGCCTTTGGAACCGCGCAAGCTGCCAGTTCGCGCTACTTCGTCAGGCGCAATTTCGCCCCGCCTGCATCTCGTATTCATGATTTTGCTTCTGGCGACCTTTGCCAGAAAAAATAAATCGGCAACCCCACGAGCGCGATCCCGAGCCCGATGAACGACTGCGTTGCATCGTGCACGAACGTGCTGACCACAACCATCCATTGCGCCGCGATAAAGAAGAGCGTCGTCCAGGGATGGCCCGGGACGCGGAATTTTGAATCCGCGTTTTGCCGGCGCAAAACAAAAAGACAGACGGCGGTCAGCCCGAAGAAAAGCGAGTCCATCGCCACGACGTAATTCACCACCTGCCCGTAGGTGCCGCTGAGCGCGATCACGATTGCCCAGACGCCCTGGAGAAGAATCGCCACGACTGGTGCGTGGGTGCGCGGATGGACCCATGCCGCCCTGCGGAAGAAGACCCCGTCCCTCGCCATCGCGAAATAAACCCGCGGCCCGGTCAGCATCGATTGGGCAAGAAACCCGAAAGCGGAAAAGGCGATCCCGGCCGCAATGAGTTGCGCACCGCGCGCGCCTAACGAATTGCGCATGACGGTGGAAGCTGGCGTGCTCGTGGCCGCCAGACCTTCGGCGCCGAGGGTGCGCAGATAGGCGAAATTGACTGAAACATAAACCGCGATCACCCCAAGGACGCCAAGGATCAACGCGCGCGGCAGGACCCTGGCCGCATCCTGGATTTCCCCGCCGAGAAAACTCGCCGTCTGCCAGCCGCCGTAGGCAAAGAGCACCGGGGTCAGGGCGGCGCCAAAAGTCAGGGTAAGGCTGCTGGAGAGCGGTTGATCGAGAAGGGGGTGCCAGACAATGCGGGAAGGCGCGCCGCGCCAGAAAACGACCACCTCGAGCGTGGCGATGGCGGCGATCGCGATCAGGGTCAGGCTCGCCTGCACCCGGCTCCCGGCCCGGACCCCGAGACAGTTAATGAGCGTGAGCAGCCCAAGTGCGGTCACCGCGACGAGCGAATCGCGCACTGGCCATTGGGTGAGCTCGAGAAAATAGCGTGCAAAAGTCACCGCCACGGCTGCAATCCCACCAGTCTGGATAACGAGCAGCAGCACCCAGCCGTAGATAAAGGCGACCGCCGGATGGAGCGCCTCGCGCAGGTACGCGTATTGTCCGCCCACCACCGGTAGCCGCGTCGCCAGCTCCGCGTAGATGAAACCGCCGGCCAGGGCGATCAACCCGCCCGCAACCCACGCCCCGAGGATCAATCCGGCAGTGTGAACGCGCTCCGCGACGATGTAGGGATTGATAAAAATCCCGGCGCCAATGATGCCGCCCATCACGGCCATGGTTGTGCCGAAGAGCCCGAGCTGACGGGAGAGCTTCCCGTTCCCGGAGGCAGGATTCATCGCCTAACCACTGCCGCGCAATTCAGCCGAAGGATTCGAACAAACACCGGGGACCTGCTGCCTGCTAACAGATTTCGCTTCTTCGTGCGTTTCATGGCCTTCGCGGTTCACTCCTCTGTTTCCGGCTCTCCGGCCTCCTCGCCCCACCATTTCGAAAGGCGCGCCGTCGGCACCGAAGGAATGCAGTACTCGGTTGGGCTGTAGTGCGAGGTCGAATTAAACAGCGTCAGCCGGGCGTGCGCCGCATCCTTGAAATCGACGATGTTCAACGCCGCCGGGCTTTGGTCGAGGTTATCCCGATAGCGGCGCGGATCGAACCCGAGAAGCGAGCTGAGCAACAAGCGGATTGTCGCCTTGTGCGAGACGACAATTACATTCGCCCCGCGATGTGCCCGCACGATCTCGAGCAGCACCGGCAGGGCGCGGGCTGTCACCGCCAGGCCGCTTTCCCCGCCTAACGGGGCAAAGGTGTAAGGATCCTCCTCCCAGGCCGCCGCTTCCTCCGGAAACTTCTGCTCCACCTCGCGCCGGGTCATTTGTTCCCAGCGCCCGTGCGAAATCTCACGCAAGCCATCGCGCTTCAACACCTCCAGCCCGTGCGGCGCGGCGATGATGCTCGCCGTCTCGACCGTCCGGCCGAGCGGCGAGGCATAAACCGCCGCCACTTTTTCCGTGCTGAGGCGTTCGCCAAGGAACCGTGCCTGTTCCCGGCCTTCATCGGAAAGCTCCACATCAGTCGCCCCGGCAAATCGATCCTCCGCGGTCAAGACTGTCGCTCCATGCCGGATAAGAAAAACTCGCGTGCTCATGCCGGCTACGTTAGCCGGAAGGCCGGGAAGTGGAACGCCGGATTTTTGCCGGGCCGCTTACGGGCGGGTCAGGCGCGAGCTCCCGGCCCGGCTCAAGCGAGCGCTGCGTGAGCACCTGCAGCGGGTGAGGGAGATTCATCAACGCGACCTCGCGCGCGGCACTGGCGCCGTCTATCTGCCCTTTGCCCTGAAACGCAAATACCCCAACGCGGCGCGCGACTGGCGCTGGCAGTGGGTTTCCCCGGCAGGCAGACTTTCAGTTGATCCGTGTTCCGGCGAGACGCGGCGCCATCATGTCCACGAAAAAAATCTGCAAAACGCCGTCAAACAGGCTATTTACGCCGCTGGCGTACCAAAGGCCGCCAGTTGCCACACTTTTCGCCATAGTTTTGCTACCCATCTACTGGAAGCAGGTTATGATATCCGCGCCGTCCAGGAGCTGCTCGGACACACGGATGTGTCAACGACAATGATTTACACGCATGTCTTGAACAAGCCGGAGCTCGGCATCCGCGGCCCGCTCGACACCCCGGCGATCAGCGGATGAGCGCTATGTTATACGAAAATTTTTTCGTAATTAATTGCGAACTTTCGCACAATTCTCGTTAGACCTATGCGCACACTGGCCATCTGTAGCGCGCTTTTGCTTAGCAGTTGCGGCACGTATACGAGCGTCGTCGGTCCGTATCGCGCCAGTATTTCCCGAGCCGATGTCGATTCCATCAAGCGACTTTCGCAGAAGTTCCTGGCCGACCACGGCGGCGACGGCTCCAGCAACACGCTGACCCTTAATGCCGTGAAGTCCGACGAAGTATGGGTTTACACCGTATCGCAAGGGAACACCTTCTACATTGATTTCGTCGCGATCTGCCGCGGAGGGATATGGACACTTAGTAAAGCGGCCCGCTCTCCAGCTCCGCCTTTCGACGATGGAACGTTCCCACGTCCATAATAGGTCTAACCAGTCAGTGGAGCTAACCGCCACCCGCCGTACGCTCAAGTTTTCACATGACTAACACCTCTTCACTCCGAGCACCGCTCGCCCTCGGTGGCGGTAGCTCACTTCTGTCTCGTTGAACTAAGCCGCTTCGCGGAGGGGTCGTGATGGCGGGACGAATGCAGTCCCGATGGGCAAGTGGGATTGGTAGCTTTGGTGTCTTATGACACCATTACGTCAGCAACTAATCACGGCTCTTACTTTAAAGAGATACGCATTCAAGACTCACGAAGCTTACCTCGGGGCGGTGGCGAGCCTGGCCCGATATTATGGGCGTTCGCCGGACCGGATCGATAACCAGGAGATAAAAGCTTACCTGCTGCATCTTCATAATGAGAGGAGGCTCTCGGCCAGCACGCTCAATGTGGCGGTCAGCGGATTGCGCTTCTTTTATTCTCAGGTGCTGGATCGATCGATTGCGGAAGTGGAGAAGACTCTGCCGCGGCCCAAGAAGCCCAGGCAGTATGCGCGTACTTACAGTTTGCAGGAGATCAGGAGACTGTTGAGCCAGGGCTGCACGCAGCTCAAGCACCGGGTGTTTCTGATGACGGTTTATAGCGCGGGTTTGAGACTAAACGAAGCCTGCCATCTCCAGCCACAAGACATCGAGAGCGACCGGATGATGATCCGGGTTAACCGGGGCAAGGGAGAGAAGGATCGCTACACGATCTTAAGTCCGTGGCTGCTGGAGGAACTGCGCAGTTACTGGAAGCTCTACCGGCCCTGGCCGTGGCTCTTTCCGAGCAGCCACGATCCGCGACGGGCGCTGATCCATGGGACTGCGCAGAAGATGTTCTACGGTGCGCTCTTGCGTTGCGGCCTGCCCAATCGCGGCGGCATCCATGCTTTGCGACATTCTTTTGCCACCCATCTCTTGGAGGCGGACGTGGAGATCACGGTGATCAAGATGCTGCTGGGGCATCGCAGTCTCAAAACGACTTCCAACTATCTGCATGTCTCCGGCGAGCGGCTCGCACAGATCAGAAGTCCACTTGATTTGATCCGGCAGCCGGCGGCAGGTTAACTAAAGCGAACTGGCACACTGGCCATGGCGCTCTGTTGCCGCGAGTCGCGGCGGCACGATGACGCGCGCCCGCAGTTGGCAGAAGTGCTGCGGGCGGCGCTCCCACCGTATGCCGTCCATCATTCTCTGCCGGCCCACCACTGGAAGACACTGAACGCGTTGCGGCGTTGTCATACGGCGGAGCTGGGCGGCCATCTTTACCGGTGCGTGGACTGTGGCCGGGAGCATTTCGTCGCTCAGGAGCGGGAGCCGGGGTCAGCGCGAGAATCGTGCAAGACCCATTGCCATGGCGCCTAAACTCTTTTGTGTCGAGGAAGGCGTTTTCGCACGATTCACGCACTGACCCCCGCACTGACCTCGTTAGCTTACGGCCTCGGACTTCTGCCGGTTGGACCATCGGGATGGAAGTGGATTGGCCCAGAAACGATCGTCGGAGCTTGTGCTCTCACTTGCATCCCCGAATTGTTTTTGGGGCGGTATCGGCGGTGAGATGATACCGCAGTCGAGCCAAATTTGCGATTTACGGAACCACTTCCACTCTTTGGACTCACGTCGCTTACAACCTTGGCGTGACTCCGGCCTTCCCTGGTGGTTCGGGCTGTCCTTGATTCGTCTTCTTCGCTCTCCTCAGTCCAAGCAGATTCTTCCAAAGCGTGTGACCGCGCCTCCGGCATTCCGCCCACCAGCGTTTGGGGCGATTCTTCAGTGCTAAAGCCGGCCGTTCTACCAGGTGCCACGACAGAATGGCCATGCCGAGGGCGAGGGGGAAAGCGGTCGCCGAATTCCAGATCGGCGATAACCTCGGACAATGATGGGCGACCACTTGTTGCGCCGGAAAACCCCACAGGTAAAGTCCATACGAGTAGTCTCCAAAGCGGTTGTAGCCATACCATCCCGTGCAATAGGCAAAGGCAAAGGTGAAAGCAGTCAAAGCCACCGCGAAAGCAAACGGTCCCAGAGGCGTGGCGTGGAGGAAGTAAGCTATCAAGGCCGCAGTCGCCGCATAAGGCCATCCTACCGGGATGAATCGACGATGAAGGTAGGCGAGCACTCCCAGCCCAAACATTCCCGCCAACTGGAGATAAACCGTTGGAATGAATAGCACGTCTCTACTGGGATAGATCACGGCGACGGCAAAGATCACCGCGATGACAATGCTGCAAAGCCAGCGCCGGGATAAAACGCCCAGCGCTCCGACGAGCGCGACCCAGAGATACATCCGGAACTCGCCGGGCAAGGTCCAGATCGCCCCATTGATCGTGTTTGTCTTAGGGTTACCGGCAAAGACACCCGGCAAGCTCCAGTCCATGGTCGTCTGCAGCTTCAGGTTCTGAGTGACATAATGAAACACGGCGTGACGGCTGAGATAATGAAGGACGGGTAGAGTGGTGTAAATGGTTCCCAGCAAATACGCGCTGAGAACAAGACAAAAGAGATACGCGGGGAAAATACGGAGCACGCGCGCCCAGAGGTAGTTTGGCAAGTGTTCGCGGCGCAAATAACTTCCGGTAATCATGTAGCCGCTAATGGCGAAGAAGATCATCACCGCGATCGTGCCCGAATAAACACCCCAGCCGGAGATGAGAAACAGATCCCAGAGGCCTTTGCCACCCGTTACCGCGCCGCCGTGACCATAAATCACCAGACTCGCCGCCAGGAACCGCAGTAAGAGAAAATTATCCTGTCTGCTCTCGAACCCGTCGGCCAGCGTCTTTACCTTGCTTTCACGCGACATAGAGAGGGCTTCAGCAAATGAAATCAGCCGGTGTTATGAGGTAGGCTCTGGCCCCTTTTGCGTTTCCCAAATCATGAAATCGACCAGCGCTTGCCGGGCTTTGTCCGCGACAAATCCGACCACGATCGCGTCATCAACAAAGCCGAGAAACGGAGTCATGTCCGGAATCAAATCGAATGGGTCGATCAAATAGTTGAGAGCAGCGACGATCCAGAGCAGGTCATCATTGGAAACCTGCCGGTATTCACCACGCTCGTAGGCGCGGATCAGCCGAAGCATCGTTTGCAGGTAGGGCCAATTCCCCTTGAACCGATGCCGGGGAAGCGACGCGGCCTCTTTCGCGGCTTGTTCAAAAAGCGAGCGCAAACCGCCGGAGCCGGCGAGCCGCAATTTTGCATCGTTCAGCGCGCGGGCGAACGCCTCGCTGCGCAGGGCTGGTTTCTGATAGGAAACGGCCTTTTCGTCGGTCGATTTCTTTTTCGCCTTTTTCATCTGACGCAATGAAAACACCTCGATGCGCCAATTGAGAAGCCAATTCACTCCTCAACCAGACGGAGCGGAGCGACGGCCCCCGCCACGGGCATCGTTCGAGGCGAAACAGACCTGGCCGCGCCGGACGTGAATGCAAAGCGAGTGGCCATGCGCCCTGGCGTTTGGTCGGGCCGAATGGGCACCGGATCGCGGACTCCAGACGCGTGCAACTTATCGCCGGGCCGGGAAAGGCTCCTCACCTCTGCTTCTTCCTCATTCATATGAAAGCGATGCCAACATTCGCCCCGCCTCCATTTTGCCCATTGACAAATCGACAGCCATATCAACGAGAATAAGCTGAGCGGCCGCTACTGAAAGCGAGTGTCGCTTGAAGTGAGAGGGATTTAATCATCTGAAATGTGAACACGAGCCGGGTAGCGGTTCGCGGGGATGTCCCGCGTTTAGTTGAAAAGAGGCGGTTCTCATTGGTTTGTTAGGCGGCGACTTCGTGGTTGTCAAGATCGTGATTTTGCAGGGCGATTTTTATCGGGATAGGGACCTGTAACCGCGGACTTTTCTAAAGCCCGGTTCAGCGAAGAGCAGTGCCGCGGCGGTCCAACGCAGGAACATCTCACCGCCTTGCCAACGTTTGACTCGGCGGGTCAGTTCTTCGGTGCGTGCAAAGCAGCTTTCAATCAGGTTGGGGAAGCAAAAGTTTTGCGGAGATCTTCATGCAATCCCCCTATGTAGAGAGTCAAGGGTGATTACGGGTTCGGGTTGGTTTTAATTCATGGTCGGAGAGTTTGGTGGTTGGTCTGATCTTTGAGAACGCTTCCTCTTCCGGTGGCGCGTGGTTTGGTGTTTCCGCGGCTCTTACTCCTATCCGTGCGTGTCGCCGGGGCGACAGCAGCCATATAATCAATACGATCGGTGGAAGAGGAACTTTGCGGCGGCCCAATCTAGGCGTCGAACGAGGAGAGCTCCTGGTCAGGTTAGACCACGGGCACGCCGCACGTTCCAAAGGGTGAAGGTGGTGTAATTAAGGCGTCAAGGTGTGGCCGGTGGTGTCCTTTCTAAATGCTGTTCCCCTCGAACTCATGTCTTCGCTTTTCTTCAATAAAGCCCGAGCGTCTCGGGCTTGACCTGGCCGGTGCGAATCCGCCAGAGATCGACCGCCAGCTGGCGGGCCACGGCCACGATGGCTTTTTTGCGCGCAGCGCCGGTGGCGAGAGCGCCTTTACCCAAGAGGTAACGCCATTTTACGACGGCGCGGTACTCGGGCTGGAATCGAACCAGCCGCCAGGCCGTCTCGACCAGAGCGGCCCGCAGTCGCGGGTTCCCGTGCTTGGTGACGCAGCCCTGGGCCCGGGTCTGGCCGCTACTGTATTCGCCCGGACATAACCCGGTGTAACTACCGGTCTGACGCCGGTTCTTAAAGCGGTGCCAGTCGCCCACTTCGCGGTCGATCACGACACTGGTTAAGGCGCCAAAGCCGCGCGGCTGGCCGGGTGCGGCGCTCTTTTCCAAAGCGAGAGTAAGGGTGCGAATCTGCGCTTCGAGAGCGAGCAAGATCGGCTGGGTATTGCTTAAAAGGGCTTGCAGCCACGCCGGTATCCTAAGCTGGGTAAAGATCCGCCTCCTCCACCACTTCGAGACTGGCTCCAAGCCGTGGTTGACCATTAAACTGCGGCCGTGGGCTTCGAGCTGTTTGCGGATGCGCACCAGTTGTTCGCGCTGCCGATGAATCGCGCGCAACTGTTCTTGCTCCGGAGTCGGCACCCGCACAATCGCGAGCGCCTCCCGGTTGCCTTCGACAAAGCGATCCAGCTTCAGACACAACGCCTTGGCGTCGCGCCCGTCGGTCTTGACCCTTTGGTTGCGTTCATCCAACTTCTGCGGACAGACTACCTGGCACGCGATCCCTAGGGCGGCGAGCTGCCGTTGCAATCCAAAACCGAACCCGCACGCTTCATAAACGGCGTGGATCGCTGCCTCTGGATGCTGGCGCCGCAGCCGGGCCGCCCAGTCCAGAAAGCCTTCCTTGCTCAGGCGCTGCGGCGGCTTGGGGTTGCTTCCTCCCTCCTGTACCACCACCACGTAGAACGCCTGGTGGACATCGATTCCGAGCTTGATTGCTTCGGGGCGGCCATTAAACTGACCGCGGGTTTCCTCGAGTGAGGACAACTCTGTATTGTTAATCATATTGTCGGGTGTAGGTTCTAAACCCGCACCCGGCAACTCCCATCATGTCATCTATGCGATGCAGCCAACCGCCACCCGGTGTACGTTTTTCACTTCCTATGGTTAAAATACTCACCTCCCAGATCAGCCTCGCTCTCCGTAGCGGCGGCTCAGCTTGTTTTCGTTAGGCAGGATGCAGCCCAGTAGTTGGCCACGAATAGAGGAGCCGTTTCACCGCATGTTGGTCCGAAACGTCGCGATCGCGATCGCCGTGGCTGGAATCGTCGCTTTCATGAGACACGATCGGCAAGCGTTTCTCCCGGTCGCGATGCTTGCTTTGTGGCCGTCTCTGGGCGGGCATTATGTCGAGTTGGCGTTCGTGAACCAGATGCGTATGGACGCGGATAGGAGTAGGGTGCTGCCTAACACTTCATTTGCAGGATGGTATTCGGAGTTGCGCCGGACAGGAAAAGCGATACAAATTATTCCTGAGATGGCCGCGCAGTTTTAACGGCCGATTGGATCGTTAGGAAGGAGTTGCCGCATTGAGCTATTACACAAAGGATCTACCCATGCGCTGCAGCGCGTCGCTGGCCTCGCTCTTTCTGGCCACGATGGCGTTCGCATCACCGCTGCCGTCCGGCTTCGTCAAACAGGACGAGGAATACCGCTCCGAGAGCGGAGACACAATCGTCCGCGTCTACCGTAAGGATGACGCTGACATGACCATGCAGTTTCGCGTCTTTCGCACGGGCGATGCAGATCAGAATGGATTGCTATTGTGGCAAGGAAGTGGCGCCACTGACGCCTCGGCCCTGGTCTCGTATGATGGCGGAAACATCGCGATCAATCGAAAAGAGAACAGTGACCTCGGAGTTCTCTTTGTGTTTACGCGTCGGCAAGACGGTTCATATAAGCGGATTGACGTAGACTTTCAGAAGCAGGCCTGGAAGCTCTTCACTGAGCAGCTCGGCCTCAAGAACGAGCCCGTCTTCGATCACATCTTTTGCAACGCTCAGGCCTGGCTCACCGATAGCCTCTTTGTTGGTGTGCTCTCTGGCTTCGAGTTGGGACCGCATCCGCATTCGCTCGATGGCTTCTGGTTTATTTTCGATTGTTCCACCAAGAAATTCTTTTTCGACCTGCGCGAGATCAATAAGTTTGGATTCGACAAGACGAAGAAGGATGACAAGTAGCCTTGCCAGGTCTTTTTCATTGGTGTGTTTGCTGGTTCGACTTGTTCAACTGCAACGCTCCGGAACGCCCGTTCCGGCCGTTGGTGCGGCTCTGCTCCACCTCAAAAAGGCGGAGTAGCCCGCGGGAATATGAACGGCAAACACACCCTCCTTTTCAAGACGGCGCTCGCACGCTTACACCGCGCCCCGCAGCCATAAGGTCCAGGCAGCAAAGCAACCACGCCCAGAGGTACTTTAATGGCTACGGAAAGACCGGCATGGTTTGGCAGAGCGCTCCGCCTGGTGGTGGGAGCGTTCTTGATGTGGTACGGAATCAAGGGACTGCAGCATGCCGAATAGCTGGTGCCAGGACTATTCGTCGCAGTCACCATTCCGCTTGCGCATACCCTCGGACTATTCATTTTTGAGTCGCTAGTCAAACGGACACGGTTCTCTCGACATCACAACTCTTCCTCTGGAATCACGTGTATTTCTTTGGCATACTGGTGGCGGTAGGTCTCTGGCGCGGCATAGATGCGTCGTTCGGAACGTTCATCGTTGTTATCGGGTTGGCAATGCTACTCGCCGCTCTATTTCGATATGGGGGATGGGAGGTCATGGCAATCCCAAACCTCATCTTCCGCCGAGACTACGTCGTGTTCGGTCTCTTGTTTTCCCCGATTGATCGCTTGGAGCGCAGGTTCAATGAGTGGTTGTCGCGTCGCTGAGTTTCGGACGCCTCATGAGCTTTCCACGCGAAGTCACCTAAACTCTGCGATGGAGCTGACCGCGAGCCGGCGAAAGGCCATACTTCCATGACTACCTCCTTTTCGCCCGCTGCCACGCGCGCGTGCTCGCCGCAGCTCAGCTCGCTCTCGTAAGATAGTGTGAATTGCCTTTGCATCGGCGAGTCGAGGTGCTTTCATGGCCTCAGATGAAGAAATCGAAAATGAAATCGAGTGCCGAAAAGCACAAATCCTATCGCAAACCGGCCTTGCGCAGCGAAGCGTTTGCCCGGGCACTTAGCGATGCAAAGTTGCGTGTCGCCGGTTCCGGAGGTTTGCGCTCGCTTTTTGAACAAGCGGCGAAAGAGGCTGCGTCGCTCCCCCGGCACCGGTTTAAGGAGAATTGGCCGTATCTTCAGACGATGCTGCGGCTGATCCGCGGCTACGAGCGCGGTGAATACCAGCTGGTTTCGAAGGATGCTCTGCTCTGGGTCGTAGCTGCTCTTAACTATTTGGTCGACCCATTCGACTTGATTCCGGACATGACTCCGTTTCTTGGCTTTGTCGATGACGCGATCGTTGTCGAGTTTGTCGTGAATAAAACTCGGCAAACGCTGGACGATTTCATGATCTGGGAAACTAAGGGCGCGATTTCTCGTTAGACATCGGTTGCCCGCACGAAGAAGGCATCGAGTATCCCGAAGGTGAGCACTATCCGCAGTGTCCTTTTTGGAAAGACAGAGATCGCTTTGCTGCGAATTAAGAGATTTAGCCATCATCGGAGGTCGTCTGTCAAAGTTGTGTTCGCGTCCACTCCGCGCCCGAAGCCATAAGGTCTAGGTCTATGCGCCGGATACTCGTGCGTGCCTCTTTAGCCTTTCAGGTTGCGTGATCTACTCGACAATCCGCCGCTTCGGTACATTTCTGGTCGCATTCTTCGCGCTAACTCGCGCCGATTCCCGGCGCGAAGTTGTGGTTCTACTCCGGTCGTAAGCAGTTCAGTCCCCTGCCGGTGGACACGTTCGGCGTCGACGCCTCTGCTAGCACTGATGCGGATGGAAGATTTTCGATCTCCGCTCGGTTGAACTCCCGTGTTGAAGTTATGGTGCAGAACGATGAAGTGATTGGTCAGTTCTTCTCATCTCCCTTTCCGCCGTCGAACCGGATCGACAGCCTGGTGTGGAAGCTTTCGGAGAAGACGCCCCTTTTGGCGGAATGTAAGCCCGCGGCAGAAACCGCTCACAGCGATCGGAGCGAAAGACTCGGCAGGTCGAGCCGTCGGTGAGTATCGCGTTGTCAACACGCTCGGCGTCACGCAAAGCAAAGGGCGATTCGTGGCCGTGTTTCACGATAGGCGGCGCATCGCGCCAGCAGACGAACATCAGAAGGCCCAGGGCGCGCACGGCAGTGAAATGCTTTTCGCCAGCCGTAACCGAACTGGCTCTGCTTTTTTGAAGCTTGAGAGCCCGGCCGGGCAGACTTACTGCGCAGCGGGTGCGGGCTTGGAGGGCGGCGGCTGGGTGGGCGGACCGGGTTGCAGGGGCGAGACGCCAGGGCCGTGGGGAGTGGCGACGATCAGGGTCGATTGCCGCGGGCTCCAGTGGTATCCGATCCCGAATCCGATCGGCGCCGGGTTGCTCTTTTGGTAAAGGCCCTGCAATTGCGGCTGGGCGTATTTCTTAAAAATGTCGATCGGGCCCGGATAAGCGCCAAAGAAACGTAACGACCATTTTTTCTGGTCGAAGTCACTGATCGGGATGCCGGAGTCATCCTGCACGATGGCTTTGCTGTGGTTGAGGAGAAAATCGCGCACCGTGTCGAAGCCGTTCTCGAACATGAGATAGGAGGCCGACTTGAGCAGACTGACCCCGTTGCCGTGGGCGGCACAGAATTTGAGAAAACCGGGCTGGTCGCGGATGCCTTCGTTGGAAAGATCGGTCGTGAAATAATAAAGCGTCTGGGGTGGCGCGGTGGGTGCGCCGGTAAAGGTGAGGCGGACCCCGGGGGTGAGCCCCTTGCCCCTGTCGTTAGGCCCAGTGGGGTGCGGCTGACCATTTTTGTCGAGCGTGATAAAGCTAACGCTGGTGATGGTCTTGCCGGCGCGGGCGAGAAAAACGTAGAAGATCGGAAGTGTGCCCTTGAGCTGCTCATGTTCCAGATCGGTTTTCATGTCCTTGGTGATGAAGAACGAGAAACGGAGGACGCTGTTGAGCGATTTCTGAAGACTATCGAGCACGGAATCGAGCGACGATCCGGCGAAACGCGTGACATCGGGCAACGGGCCGATCGGTTCCGTGCCGGCGAGAATGTAGGTGGCGGCGTTCGGGAAAAATTGGTTCGCGTAAAGAAAATCCGGGCCGCTAAACATGTAGAAAACCACCGGGAGCGGCTGGGTTGCATCGGGAAGGTAGTTCACCTCCCAATCGCGGATGCCTGTGAACTGGCGCGCGGCGAGCCTGGCCCAGGCCTGGTCGAAAAAGGTGGCGTGCTGTTGCCAGGCGATCGTCTGCTCGAGCGGGACGAGGGACGAGCCTGGCGAGACCGGCATCCCGGCGAGGAAACGCGCCGTGTCGTTGGCCGAGGCCGGCCCGATGGGAACCTGCGGAAAAGGAGTCGCGAGCGGGGGCTGAATGTTGGGCGCTACTCCGACGCCGGGAGTTGCGGAGACCGGGTGAGTGGCTGGAGGCGGGGCGGGAATTGGCGGCGCCGGGGCGACGGATGGTGCGAGGCCGGGCGCGGGAGTCGCGACCGCTGGTGGCGTCACCGGGATGGCGCGGCGCACTTCCTGGGCCTGCGCCACGCCGGCGAGGCAAGCGCAGAGGAGTGCAAGCCTGACCAATTGCGCTGGAAAAAATTTCACGTCTTGAGATTTACCGGGCGGTTATGCCTAACGAGACACTTCCGCTGCCACTTCCCCTTGCGCTTTGCGCGCCACCCTCCGGCGCAAGTTCACGACTTCGGTGAACATGCGCAAACTGTCGCGCACAATGTGCACCTTGCTCCCCTCGCGATGATCCCAGTGCACCGGCACCTCCAGGATGCGGAGGCCGGCGCGCTGCGCAAGGAAGAGCAATTCCACATCGAAGCCGAAACCGTCGATCTGCCCGCGTTCGATGACGGGCCGTGCGGTTTCCATCCGGAAAGCCTTGAAGCCGCACTGGGTGTCGGAGAACGGAAGTCCTGTCGTCAGGCGAACGAGCGCGTTAAAGACCTTGCCGCCCTGCTCGCGTCGCCAGGGCTGGCGATGGCCGATGAGGCTGCGATCGAGCGCGCGCGAGCCGAGGACAATGTCATAATCCCCCGCCTCGATCGGTTCGACAATCTTCGGCAATTCCGTGATCGGCGTTGACAAATCAGCGTCGGAAAAAAGCGCGATCGGCGCCTGGGCGGCGAGCAATCCGGTGCGGACGGCGTGGCCTTTGCCGCGGTTCCCGGCAAAGCGCAGAACGCGCGCCGCGACATCCGGTCGCCGGGCGAAAAGTTCCTCCGCTACTTCCGCCGTGCCATCAGTCGAGCCGTCATCCACGACGATCAATTCCGCCTCCGGCCGGAAGGTTCGAAGATAACTCAGCAAGGTCAGCAGGTTGTCAGTCAGGCGCCGGGCTTCGTTGAAGGCCGGAACGATAACAGCGAGGGCGGGACGAGTCATGCCTAACCGACTGCGCCGAAGGCCAGCCCGAGGCCGTAAGTCACGACTGCCTCGATCACGCCCACAATCGTCATTTCCAAACCCGAAGCCCACCAGGAGCGAATGGTGATGAGCGATTTGACGGCGCCGACCGCGAAGTGCGCCAGGATGCTGATGACAAACGCCGCGATGACCGCCGGAAACCCGCTCATGAAAAAGAACGGAATGATCGGAATGAAGGCGCCGACCGCGGTCGAGAGCGCGGCGGAAAAGGCCGAGGTCCATTGGTTGGGAAAATTATGCTGGGAAAGACCAAGCTCACTCTGTGCCATCGCCTGTACCATCTGCTCGGGCTGCTGCGCGAGCCGCTCCGCCATGCGCTGCGATTCCTCCGGAGCAAATCCCTGCAACTGGTAAAAGAGCGCCATCTCCTCAATTTCTTCCTCGGGATTTTCGTCGACCTCGGCCTTCTCACGCGCGATCTCGGCTTCGTAGATTTCGCGCTCGCTCTTGTTCGCGAGGTAGGCGCCGGCGCCCATGGAAAGAGCGGAGGCCATCATGCCGGCCAGGCCCGCGATCAGGATGTAATGCTGCTGGTTATCGGTCGCGCCCGCCACGCCCGAGACAATCCCAAAGACTGCGCCAAGTCCGTCGTTCACTCCATAAATGGCGTCCGCGACCCAGCCGCCGCCGCGGCCGTGCCAGCGTTCGCGTTTCAGAATCGTGTCGAGCACACTTTTCGGGCCTAACGACGGGGGCGCGGCGCTCATCGTGTTCAAAATTCGCGCGTGCGCTTTTTCTTCGAGCGCGGTCTGGCGAAGAAATTCCTGCTCTTCGTCATTGCTGGCCAGCTCGCTTTTGCCCTGGGCCTGGTAGCGTTCCTTATCTCGATCTTCCGCGGCTTCCATGCGGCGAATTGCAACATCCGCTCCCGCGGCGCGCATCCACCAGCGATTAAGGCGTCGCTGCCAATCGTTTTTCAAGGCGGGCGGCGCGGCCCCGAGTTCGTGCAACTTGTCTTCCCAGCGCTGGGCGTGACGTTCTTCCGCTGCCGCCATCCGAAGGAGAATGCCGCGCCGCTTTTCGTCGCGCTCATTCGCGGCGAGGTCGCGATAAACCAGGGCGGTTTCGCGTTCCGCGCGCCAGTTGGCCTGGAGCGCTTCGACCGCTTTGGCGTTTTCCGGCTTCATCTCGCTACGCTCTATTAGCGGGTTTCATCTCATTTGCGCAACCGCGGTCGCAGGGCTGGCGACATTTTTTTGTTTGGAGAACTCCTTCACCGCTCATCAACCCGAAACAGGATTTCGTCCTGGCCGCGTTCGCTCACGAAAAGCGATCTTCCGTCCACGGATCGGCGGTGTTGCTGTAGCCGCGAACTTCCCAGAAACCGGGCTTGTCCTCGGCCGAAAACTCGATTTGCCTGACGAACTTGGCGCCTTTCCAAGCGTAGAGCTTGGGGATGATGACGCGGGCCGGTCCGCCGTGCTCGCGCGTGATTGGCTTGCCGTCGAATTGGGTCGCGATGAGGACGTCGTCATCGAGGCAATCGGAAAGACGAACGTTGGTCGAATAGCCGTCGTAGCTGGTGAAGAGAACATGTTGCACCTCCGGTTTTGGCCTAACCAGATCAACCAGGGTGAAGAAGGCCACGCCTGTCCAGCGGCAGTCGAACTTGCTCCAGGTCGTGACGCAGTGGAAATCGCTCACGTCTGCGAATTGCGGGAGGGCGTTGAACTGATCCCAGGTCAGCGTTTGCGGGTGCTCGACCAAGCCGCCAATCTCGAGGCGCCATTCGCCTAACGATATCTCGGGGCGAAGACCGAGGTCGAGGACGGGAAAGCCGGGCGTCAGATGCTGTCCAGGCGGAAGCCGATCGGTGGACCGGACGGCGGGTTTCGCTTTCCCGCTCATTTTGCGGGCCCAGCGTTCCTTGCGTTCGGTCAGGCTGGAATGGGACGCGGCCATGAGAGTCGTTAGGCTGCGGCCGGGTCAGCGCCCCGGCTAGAGCGACTGCGCTTTGATCTGGCGGATGGCGTCGCGCAGTTCCGCGGCGCGCTCGTAGCGTTCGCCGGCGATGGCGCGTTCCATTTCCCGTTCCATGACTTCCAGTTTCGAGAGCGGACGTTTCGCGCGGACTTCCTCGAGCCATTCATCGAGGAACGCGATCTCCGAGCTTTTCGCTTCCAGCTCCGGAAAAGCGGATTGCTGGAAAAATTCGACGATCCGTTCGCGGCCCTTTTCGATTTCGCGGATGGCCTCGCCAAATTTGCCCTCGGCGAGCAAGATCGAAACTCGAGCGCGGGTATTCATCATCAGGACGTAGGGGCGGAACTGTTGAAAGCTCCAGACCACGTCCTCCCGCTGGCTATGTTCGTCGACGAAGGTAAAGAGGTCGAGGTTGCGTTGCGTATCGCGGATGACGCCTTCGAACTCGTCAATCTGAAACAGGCTGAGATAGCGGTGGTAATATTGAATCCCTTCCTGCTGCAACTCGCTGCATTGCTCGGGTGTAAGCTCATACTCTTCGCCCCGTTCCGCGGCGCGGACGGCGCGGCGCTGATGATAAACCAGATAAGACTCGCAGTTATGAGGCCGCTGACCGTCGGGCCGCCCCTCCGTTTCCATCTGAAGCAGGCCGAGATCGATCCGGAGCTGGAGTTTTTGGCGGCCATCGAGACCCGGCACTTTACGGACTTTGATTGCGCCGGGTTCGTGCGGCCACTCTTTCAGGAGGCTGTTTAAGTCGAGGCTCATCGCAGGAAACAATCGAGTCCGCGATTGCTTTGTCAACGCGCGGGGGAGGCAGCGACTGCTTCCAGCTTGCACAGAGGCGCGCGCAGGCTGGAAGCTGGCGTTGCCATGGAAAACGAGATCGACGCTTTCATCCGCCATCTCGCAGTGGAGCGCGGTCTTTCGGAAAATTATCAGCTCTCGACCCAGCGATCGTTAGGCGAATTTGCCGCCTGGTGCGCGCAGCGGAAGCAGATCTCGCGCGCCCGCGAAGTCGGGCTGCCGCTGATCAGCGAATACCTCGCGGAACGGAAACGAGGCGGCCTTTCCGCCTCGTCGATCAAGTTGATCGTGGTTGCGTTGAAAATTTTCTTTCGCTTCGCGAGCGCGCAGGGACTGATGCCGAAGGATCCAACCGATTCGCTGACGCTCCCGCGGATTGAGCGTTACCTTCCGGAAACGCTGAACGAATTGCAGGTCGAGCAGTTGCTCGAAAGCGTGGACGCGAAAACGCCGCTGGGATTGCGTGATCGCGCGATGCTGGAGCTGCTTTACGCGAGCGGATTGCGCATTTCCGAGCTGGCCGGCGCGAAGCTGGAAAATCTCAATCTCGAGGAAGGCGTGGTGCGAGTGACTGGGAAAGGCAACAAGACGCGGCTCGTGCCGGTTGGGCGGAAGGCCGGCGCGGCAATCGCCGTCTATCTCGAGCAGGAGCGGCCCCGACTCGTCAGGCGACGGAGCGGGAGCGAGGTCTTTCTTTCCAACCGGGGCGGCCGCCTAACGACCGTGCGCATCTGGCAGATCGTGAAGGCGGTGGCGCGGCGCTCGGGCCTGGAGGCAAACGTCTATCCGCACTTGCTGCGGCACAGTTTTGCCACCCACTTGTTAGGCAACGGCGCCGATCTGCGCATCATCCAGGAAATGCTGGGGCACGCCGACATCTCAACGACGGAGGTTTACACCCACGTCGACCAGCAGCGCCTGAAGGCGGTGCATCACAAGTTTCACCCTCGTGCTTGAGGAACGTGCGGTAGACGCTTCGCTCGGCGAAGCGCGAGTATCGATCCGGCGAACACACGCGCGCTCGCGCCTCCCAAAGGGAGCCGTTTACTAAGACTATCTGCAAAAAAGCGCGATGGACGCGGTGTAGCCGTGGAGATAACTGGCGCGGCCGATCGGGCCGATCTCGCCGTTGCAGAAAAAGCCGGCGCTCGGCACCGGGCCGAAAATCTCCGTCAGGGTCGCGGCATCGTGGTTTGGCACGCCAAAGAAACGCTGACCGCGGCCATTGCAGGAAAAAACGAGCGAGGCAAATGGCTGGCGGCCCGGAAGTCCGTTAGTTTTCGCCAACTCCACGAGATCGGCGTGCGCGGTGATCTTGTCTCGCAGTTGGTACTGCAGAGTCTGCCCGGTTCGGACGCGCGCGCCGATTGCGACCGCGCCGGTTTGGGGATCGGCCCCTAACAAATTCCGAACCAAAAAATCGCCGCGTTTTAGATCGGCGACGTATTCGGATGCGGCCAGACCGGCGAAGAGATTGCCCCGGGCCCGTTCTTTTTCGACGTCGGACAGGCCGTTAAAGGTTTCGCTCAAGACCTGGTAGGCGGGGCGCGAGCCGAGGGCATAGACGAGGTTTTCTTCCGCCTGTGTAATGGTGAAAGGCTCGCCGACCGGCTTGCAGCCCTGGCTCACGATGGTGCGAATCCTTGAGCCTTTCACCGCGAGCGCGAGGACGGCGGCATCGATCAGGTTGCCGTCGAGTAATAATGCGCTTTCGCCGCTTCCGTCGACTCCGCTGGAAAGTCCACCGATGCTCGGCGCGTCGGGGAAAGCCACGTTCCATTCCGCCAGCCAGCGTTCGAGCTCCGGCGCAAACGGGTTAGCCAGCACAATCCAGGAATCGACTTCATCCGGGCCCAGGCCGGTTTCCATCTGCCAGTAAGCGGGCCCGGTTGATTCTTCGATCTGTTCATTGGAAATCAAAACCGGTCTCAGCTTTGTTTCAGGCAGACTAACGAGCAGAAGGGACATTCCGGCCGAGCCTTCCAGTTCGCGGCTGACGCCGATGAGGCCAGCGCCGACGGAGCCGAGGAGGAGCGGAATGCGAGCGTGCAGCCGGACGAGATCGAGCACTTCATGAAGCTGCGGGAGCCAGCTGGGGGAGATAAAAAGGAAGCCACAGGTGGGTTGGCCGCCGCATTCAGCGAGCGCCTGCTCGGCGGCCGTGATGACTGCACTCTCCTGGAAACCGCCCAGAACGAGGCGGGATCCTGCGCACGATGCCATGCAGGGAGATCGTCGATCCGAGGCGAAAAGTCGAGTGTGGTTCGCGGGGAGAAGATTTGATGCGAGACTTCGCCGATGAAGAAATTGGTCGCGGTGATCATGGTCGCCCTGGTGGTCGCGGCGGCGCTGTGGGTCGCAGTGCGGGTGCAACTGGCGCACCGCCTCGTGATGGTGCCGGAACTCCTGCCAAAGACGACGCTTTTCCTGGCGCACATCCCGAATCCCAAGCTCACACGCGAACGCTGGCAGAAGAGCGATCTTTACCAGATCTGGCGTGAACCGTCGGTCCAGAGCTGGTTGCAAAAACCGCTCGAGCATTTGCCATCAAATAGCCAGGGGCGCCAAACCCTGGAGGAATTTCTACAGCTCAAGCCCACCCATGTTTTCGTCGCCCTCACGTCGCTCGAGAACAACGAGCCCAAACTAATCGCCGGGTTCCATTTCGCGGAGGCACCGGACAAGGCGAGACAATTCATCAAACAACGCGAGTCAAAGTGGTGGCCCAAGGCAAGCGACGCCCAGCGCGAAACAATCGTCTACGAGCAGCATAAGATTGAGACGGTCACCGTCTCTTCGCATCTCGTTTTCGCCCGGGTCTACGACAATCATTGGTTCCTCGCCGCCAACGACGTGGCGGCACTCAAGGCGTCGTTGAACCGGCTCGATCGGCGCCAGGAAAAGACGGAGGTTTCGCTGAAGGAAAATGTGGAGTTCGCGGCCGCCAAAAAACATCTCCCGGGAGAATATGACGGGTTGATTTTCGTCGATCCGCAGCCCTTCGTCGAAAAGCTGACGCCGCTCATCGCGATGACTGGCCAATCGCTCCCGGCCGCCCAGCTCCAGCGCCTTAAATCTGTGCGCTGCCTGGCGGTAGCAACCGGATTCGAACATGGCAAAATGCGCGAAACCGATTTTGCAGGGATGCCGCGGATCGGCCCGGAAAAGAAGCTGCCGCGTCCCCTGCTGACTGCGGCAGGTAGCGATACATTTTTTTATTCCGAGTCGAGAATGTATTGGCCCGACAACGTTTTTTCACCCTCCGCACCGGCTGCAAGCGGCCTCTCCGCGCTCATTCGGCAATTTAACCTTGGACTCGCGGCGCGTGGGATCTCGGCCGACGACCTGCGCCAGTCCTTTGGCGAAGAAGTGGAACTGACGGGCGATTGGCGGGCCAGCGCGCATTGGCCGACCCTGCTCGCGGCGCTGCCTGTAATCGACCCCGCGCGCGCACGAAAAATCGCCGATGCGCTGACCTCGGTCGAGATTGCAGGAACCCCCTGGACCCGGAGGGAAGAAAATGGCACGACCGTCTACAGCGTTCAGCCGTTTACCGCTCTGGTGCCGATCAGCATTACGCTGGCCGTTACAGATAGGATGATGTTTCTCGGTTCTGACACCGGAGCGGTCGAATCAGCGATGATGAGGGTCGCGCGACCGGCCGATGAGTTGGAGAGGAGCGCCATCTTTCGCGACGCGGTGGCACAGGTCCCGTCCGGCGATTCGGCTTTTAATTACGTTGACTGCCGATTGTTGTTCGAACGACTGGATGCCGCAATCCGTCCGCTCCTTGTCACGAGCGCGACGATGTATCCCGCTTTGCGCGAGGAGGCTGACCTTGCCAAACTCCCGCCGCCGGACGCGATCGCGAAACATCTTTCGCCGATCGTGATGTCGCAGCGCTACGAGGGTGACGGTTACGTGACCGAATCGATTGGACCCGTGACATTTCGGGAAGCAACAATCGGAATCGCGGCCGCGGTGGGAGGTTCGCTGCTTTATTTCCGGGAAGGATTAAAGAGCGGCGGCCTTCTTCAGGCGGTGCCGGCCACCGCCCCGCGAACGCCATCTCCGAGTCCGACGCCGAGCCCTTTCTAGCCACAAACTGGCCAGGCTGGCAGGCCACGGGGGCCGAATCGTTTCAAGGTGAAAGAGTTATTTTTCGCGGAAATGAGAAAACTGCTGCGATCCGGCCAAAATATGTTATTTTTAATGGTTTATGGCCATCCTAAAAAAGAACGCTTTCTCACGCCGAGTGCCGGATCTGGTTACCGAGGAACTCGTGGCGGTCCTTTCCCGGCGCACTTCGTTTGAGTTCAAACAACTGTTCGAGATTTTGCATGAAAATCTTCGGGCCCGTAACGCAGCCAGCGGTGGTGAAGAAATGCTGCGTCTGCGCGCCTACGAGAAACTGCAAAACCTGGTGGCGCGCGGCATGGTCAAGAAGACCGGGAAGAAATATCGGGGATTGCCTTCCGCCCTGGCCAAGGCGTTGATCCCGCCGAACGGCCAGCTACCGACCACTGCGGCCTCTCGCTAAGGAGGCTCGTGGCGCCGTGAGACGGGAGAAAACGCTTTGAGGCGATGATCCGCGAATACCTTCCCGTTCTGCTGCAGGCGGCAGTCGCGATCGGTTTTGCGGCAGGAGCACTGATTGTCAGCGTTCTCCTTGGGAAATCCGGTTTGCGTACCCGGACGAAGGACTCGGCCTACGAATGCGGCATGGTGCCGGAGGGAGAGACGCAGCCGCGTTTCAGCGTGAAGTTTTACCTTGTCGCGATGCTCTTCATCCTCTTCGATCTGGAGATAGTTTTCATGTATCCATGGGCGGTGGTTTACCGGGAGGTGATCGGGCAAAACCAGGTGATTCTCTGGAGCATGTTGAGCTTTGTTTCGATCCTGATGGTTGGGTACGTCTACGCCTTGAAAAAAGGCGCACTGGATTGGAAAAAATAGCTCCGGACATTCGCGCGGCCGCAGATCCGGGGTGATGTCTCGGAGGTCAGCGGGTGCTGTCGTTTCTTGCTTGCGCCGCTGACCGCTCACGCCTAATAGCTATCCGCTGATGGTTCATCATATCGGACTCTACAAACTGAAGCCGGGGGTCACCCCGGAGGAGACCGAAGAAATGATGATGCGAGCGCGGATGCAGCTCCTGAAGATCGATGAAGTGCTTAGCATCAAGTGTGGTCGTCGGGTCGATCCCAAGCTGCCATGGCCTTTTTTTATCGCGATTGATTTTGAGTCGATGGACAAACAGGCAATTTTTCGGGAAGACCCGATTTACATCAAATTCGTCGAGGAAGTGATCAAGCCCAAGACGTCGGAATGTCTCGCGCTCGACTACGAGATGGATCCCGGCAAGGATATCTCGTGAAACCGGAAATCGAAGGGCAGCCTGGCGACCGGATCGGGATTTCCTGAAACGTATTGTGTCCGGGAGTAGGCTTCCTTCCTGCTCCAGATATTATTAGCGCTTCGGCGTTTCGCCATTTGCCCATGCAACTCGCCTATCTCTATTCGCGTTACCCGGTCGTCTCGCAGACCTTTTGCGACATGGAAATGCTCGAGCTGGAGCGACGCGGCTACGAACTGCTCATCGGTTCGGTGCACGCCCCGCTCACCAGTTTGCGACATGAACACTTCGCCCGCTTTCGGTCGCCGGTCCTTTACGCTCCGCCAGGATCAGTCCTGGGTTTGTGGGAGAAAAAAACGCGCAAGGCGGGCCACTGGCCGGAGGCCTTGATCGACCGGCACGACCGGCGTTACGGGCCGGCTTTTAAGGCGGCGCTACGGGCGCGAAATGCCTCTTACTTCGCCGAACTTTTCACTCGCCACCAAGTCAGGCATTTTCATGTGCATTTTGCGAACCGCGCGGCGCATACCGCCATCTTCGTAAAGGAGATCGCGGGCATTCCATTCAGTGTCACTGCACACGGCCAGGATTTCATGTCGGATCTCGGACATGACGATTTGCTTCAGGAAATCTGCGCGGCGGCGGAATTTGTCGCGGTCGAAACGGATTACAGCCGGGAGCTACTCCAGAAACGCTGCCCGGAGGCGGCGCACAAGATTCATCGCGTCTACAACGGCCTCGACCTGGCGAATCTGCCCGTGCCTCCGCCGGGAGAACGGCTGCCGGGGCCGACCACGATCGTAAGTGTGGGGCGGCTTGTTCGCTTCAAGGGATTTGAGATTCTGCTCGAGGCTTGCGCGGAACTGGAGCGGCGTAATTTTGATTTCCGTTGCCAGATTGTGGGCGACGGGCCGCTGCGCGAGAAGCTCGAGACGATGATCGCGGAGCTAGGCTTGCGCCGGCGGGTCGAACTGTGCGGTTCCCTTTCACAAGGGGATGTGTATGAGAAATTGCGCAGGTGCGACATTTTTGCGCTTGCCAGTGTGGTCGATGACGAGGGAGCAAGCGACGTGTTCCCGACGGTTATCATGGAAGCGATGGCGTGCGCGAAGCCGGTCGTTTCGACCAGGTTGGCGGGCATCCCCGAGTCGGTCATCGACGGCCTGACCGGATTACTGGTTCCGGCGGGAGACTGGGAGGAGTTTGCGCAGGCGCTCGACAAACTGGTTCGCGATCCAGTCCTGCGGAAGCGAATGGGCGATGCCGGGCGTCACCGGATGGAAACCGATTTCAACGTCACAAAAACAGTCGAGCCATTGCAGGAACTGTTTGCTGCCCGGCTTTTCGGCCCGGCCGCGAAGCGACGGTCGACGATTCGGACTCGAGAGGGAAAACAGATCGCTTATCTGATCGATCGCTGGCCGGAGGAGAATCTCCCATTACTTGAGATGGAGCTGCGTGCCCTGCAACGAAACGAAGTGCCGCATGTCGCGTATGTCCTGCATCCTCCGCTCGAGCTCGATCGTGCGGCAAAGACGAATGATCTTGTGACCGATTTCGAATATCTCCCCGACGCCATGGTGATCGAGGCGGAATGGCAATCACACCTGGCGCTGGCGCGAGAGTTGGAAGCGGTGCGGGCGAATCAGAAACATCGCCCTTCTTCCGATTTGTTTTTGGCCCAGGCGCGCGCGGCGCTAATCTTGCGAAGACTGTTTCTGCCGCACAACATTGGCCACGTGCATGCCACCAGTTCGCGGACCTTGCTCTGCGCCCTTTTCCTGAAGCGACTGCTTGGGTTAAGCGTGAGCGCGGCGATTGAGGCGCGACCGATATTGTCCGACCAGCTCATTCGGGAAGCGCTCGATCAATGCGTCGGCGGACGGAGCAACGATCGCGAGCTGCTGGCTCGCCGCGGCGGTGGATTCATTTTTGATCAGACACTCGACAAACCTTCCGTGAACGACATCGGGCCATGGTTGACGCGCAAGGCGAAGATTGAGTGGACCGGCGGTCGATCCTTTTGGCGGGAATGGTCACACCAGTTGGTCGGTTGGACACGGGGCGTATGAGAAACAAAGCCATCCTCCTGGCCGGCGGTGCGGGCACGCGCCTTTACCCGCTCACGAAGATCGTCTGCAAACAGCTGTTGCCGGTCTATGACAAGCCGATGATTTGCTACCCGCTCGCCACGCTTATGCTTGGCGGTCTGCGCGAGATCCTCGTTATCTCAACGCCGAAGGATATTCCGATGCTGCGCGACTTTCTCGGAGATGGCTCGCAACTCGGGATTCGCCTTGAATACGCGGAGCAACCGGAGCCGAAGGGAATCGCGCAAGCCTTTATAATCGGGAAGGAATTTATCGGTGACAACGGCGCGACGCTCATTCTTGGCGACAATATTTTTTACGGCAAACTCGATTTCTTCCGCGAGGCGCTCGCGCTGGAGGATGGCGCCTGCATTTTTGGGTATCAGGTGCGCGACCCGGAGCGTTACGGGGTAGTCGAGGTCGGTCCTGACGGCCGAGCTCTCAGCCTCGAGGAAAAGCCGGACAAACCGAAGAGTCAATACGCCGTACCCGGGCTTTACGTTTACGACCGCCGGGTAGTTGAATACTGCCAGACGCTGCGGCCTTCGCCGCGGGGCGAGCTTGAGATCACCGATCTCAACCTCATCTACCTGCGCCAAAACTCACTTCACGTTCGATTCCTGGGCCGTGGCATGGCCTGGCTCGACACCGGCACGCAAACCAGTCTGCTCGAGGCCGCCAATTACATCGCCACGATCGAGCATCGCCAGGGATTGAAGGTTGCCTGCCTGGAAGAGGTCGCATTGCGGATGGGCTTCATCGACCGGGCCCAAATGAGCCGGCTGATTGACCAGCGACCGAACGGCGAATATCGAAAGTACTTGTGCCTGGTTGTCGAGGAGCAGAACACGCTACCGGTGGGCGTTTCGCCACTAAGAGCTGTTCAATCGCGCGGCCTCGGAATTCGCGATCCTGAATCTCAGGCTCCACAAGCCATTTGGTGAAGTTATGGAAATTATAACGGTCGGCATGTCGCTTGCTCCTTTTATGAGCTGGAGTGACGACCCGTTTCCACACCCAATATCCCGCTCTTCAGCCAGCTGCATTCACTCTCACTGAAGCGGCGGTGGCGATTGCCCTCATCGGCATCACCATGACTGCTTTCGTGATGGCGATGAGCAGTTTGAACCGGTCTGCCAGCGTCACACGCAACGCGACGGGAGCGGCGGCCGTCATCCAAAATCAGATTGATCTGATCCTATCTGATGGCCCGTTCAACCCTCAAAAGACTAATGCCGATGGCACGCCGCAAATCCCGCCGGAACTGGTCGTAGGAACTCACGTCACCACCAACGTTTCGATCTACCAGGAACCCACCACTGGCATCGTGGTTTCGGGCACGCTGACAACTACGATTGTCGACATGAGCCCCGTGCTCAACGGCATCACGCTCTCGACCTACCGGGCGGACGTTCAGGTCAATTACACCTACCGAAACCAAACCTACTCACTTACCCGCAGTACGTTGCGGACCTCCGACATATGAAATTGTCCGCGAGAGACCGCTTTTGCGCCGCGACTCTGCTCGAATTGAGCATCGCGATGGGGCTGATTGGGATTGTTGGGCTTTCCATCTTTTCCATGCTCAATGTCGGGATGATCCTGGGTGCTAAGAATTCGGCTGTGAATACAGCGCACCAGGAGGCACGGGTCGCGATGCTGGAACTGGTGCAGGACCTTCACTCTTCCGTCTCGCTGCCCGCCCTGACCGACGCAAATGCAGTTCCCCTTGTCGATCCACCCCCAAACACGGCCGCTGCCGGGATCTCGTTTCAGCTTTGGGCCGCCGGACCCTACCAAATCTGCGCGGATGCCAGTTCTACCTCTTCAGTGGTTCAAGTTCAACTCACGGCCTCCGACACGGTGCCGCAGGTTGGCGAGAGACTCATTATTGAATCTCACCAGATCGAACAGGACATCACGGCCGTCACCAGCCTGGGGGGAAGTAAATACAACATTGCGGTCGCAGCGCCGATCGGAGTCGCCATCCAGGGAACCGGCTCGCCCACCTACTACAACATTCCCTGCTTCATAACCGATCGGTGTTCCTACGTGATCAACAATGGAGCACTCGTTTGGCATGGTCCGACCCAAAGAGAAGTTTTCGCGCTTCTGGGCAACGATATCATCAACAATACGCCGTTTTCGATCCCCAGCACTCCGGCGGGTGCTCTCTACTATCGCTTTGTCGCGGCCTTCAATCTTTCAACTGCGGACAGCAAGTCTTCGAACCGCGGATTTAAGTCAGCAAATATCCTGCTCAACGGCCAGGTGCCCATGCGAGCGCGCCTGACTACCTACCAATGAAACCTTCAAACATCCTTCGCGAAACAGGCTCGGCCCTTATCGTTGTTCTATCGGTGATCGCAACCCTGGCTGTAGCCGTGGTCGTATCAATGGAGTACACAACCACCGTTCGTCATAACGTCCAAAGAAGTGACGTCTTGCAGACCGCAATCAGCGTGGGAGACGGCGTTTTGGAACACTCGTTCTCTTACTGGCGTGAAATCTGCCGGAGCAACACCGACGCCTCGCTCGACACCAGTTCGTTTGCGAACATTCCACTTCCCTCCCAATCGCAGTTTCCCAATGTACTAAATTTTACAGCGCAACGAGCGGCGGCGGATTTTACCCAGAGTCAAATCCCGACAGTTTCAAACTTTCAAGTTATCGCAGTTGATCCGCAAATGAGGCCGATCGCCGATAATATGCCTCTTGTGCCCGCGGTTGGCCAATCACCGGTGACGACGACCCTTGCCTATCTGGGCGAAGCCGACGTCACCCTGCCGGTGCTTGACGGTCGCATTACGGCGAAAGTGCGCCGGGTCTTTCAAAAGGAGCAGATTTCACCCTGGAACTGGGCAATCTTTTACGTGGATCTGCTCGAGATTCAGCCTGGGGCTCCCATGATCGTAAACGGCTGGGTGCATACAAACGGCACTCTTTACACCGGACACAACCTCCTGACTTTCCAAAGCAAAGTAACTTACACGACGGATTGGGTGATTGGCTTCGCCCCCGGAGACTCTCGCTCACCGGGAGGAAGTGGCCCCGAGATCCCCACCACTCCAAACTACCTTAGCACGCTGCCACCGGCTTTTGACGTCGCGCACCAGCCATTTGGCCTGGATGCCACCCGAATTTTCTCCACCACCGATGGCAATCCAAACAACGACAGCTATCACGAACTCATCGAGCCCCCCGTTCCCGGTTACACCGATCCATTGGATGGGAAACGCTACTACGACCAAGCCGGCGTGAAGATACTGGTCGATTCCAACAACATTGTAACGATCATGGATCAGAACAATAATGTGGTGACTGCCTCAAGCACCGGGCAGGCTGGGGTGCTTTACTCGACATTCAAGAGCGCCATTACAACCAATCAGACAATCCAGGATAACCGGGAAGGCGCCTCTGTCCGACTCGTTACGCTGGATATAAGCACGGTCAACGCCAATATTAGTAATGGCACACTCTCGCCATTTAATAACATCATCTACATCACTGACACAAGCGCAAGCCCGACCGGGGGAACCCCAAAACGCGGAGTTCGTCTCAAGAACGGAGCGACCATCCCCCACAATGGGCTGACCGTTGCAAGCCAAAATCCGATCTACATTCAAGGGGATTACAATACCGGGGGAAGTCCGCCCTCAAACTCTGGTGATTTTGCCAATCCGCAGGTGCCCGGCTACAGCCGAAAACCCTGCGCTGTCATCGCTGACGCGGTTAATATTCTCTCAAACTCCTGGATCGATGCAAACTCTTCCTCCAGTCTAAGCTCGAGGAACGCCAGCAATACGACGGTCAATACCGCGATTGTTTCAGGCATCGTTCCAAGCGCTAACAATTACTACAGCGGCGGGGCCGAGAACTTTCCGCGCTTTCTTGAGAACTGGAGCGGCAAGACAATGACATATTACGGCTCGATGGTGGAGCTTTATACGAGTCAGCAATCCATCGGTCGATGGGGGAGCGGCAACGTGTATAACCCACCCAATCGCCAGTGGTTTTTTGATACAAACCTCCAGGTGTACACACCGCCTGGAAGTCTGCCGGTTTATAGTTACACAAAAGGTCGATGGTATTTGGCGCAATGAGTAATTCAATGTCCCGGAATGTTGTCCTGTCTGCGGCGATTAGCAGCCTGATCCTCGTGACTTCAGGAGGACGGGCCAATGGCGAACTGAATCTTTCGCCGGAATCGGAATTGTTCGAGCTTGATGGGATGAAGCTGTCTCAGCTTACCTTCAACAACGGCGCGAGCGGCAAGGCGAGTTACCAACCGCCGCGGAACTGGAAGTACGCCGGAGGGAAGGACGAGCTCGACCTCCGGCCCCCGAATCTCTCCCAGGCAAACGTCAAAATTACCAAGGTAGCGTCCCAAAGCTTTTCTCTTGACGATCAAGGCCGTGAGGAGCTGAAACAGGCGACGCTGCGTTCACTGCCGGAAGGCAGCCAGGATATTGAGGTCATGTCGGAAGAGCTAGATCCGCTGCAAATCGACGGCAAACACACCTACCTGGTGGAGGCGAGCTACCTGTTTTTTGGCGAAAAATTTGTCTGCTATTCCCTGATACTGGATCGCAAACCGGAAGCCATGAAATTTCGCCTGAGCTGTCGGGAAAAGGACTACCAGGAATTACGCGCGGCGTTTGCCAGGAGTTTGTATAGCTGGCAGAATCTGTAGGAAGCGAACCTAGAAACCCCGCGTCCCGAGGGCCGGCTGCTGCTGGAGGAGATGGGTCGTGTCGGCCAATAGACGTGTTACAGCATCGGCCTCAGTTGCGTCATAATATCCGCGAATCACTCCGCGCCGATCGACCAGGACTATCCGCGTGCTATGCACAGGGCCGTCCGCCCCGTCCGCCGTCGCGAGCTTGAATCCGTCGCGGACCAGACGATAAATCGTATCCTTGTCGCCCGTGAGGAATTTCCAACGGCCGGGCTGAGCATCCAGTTTTGCCGCGTAATCTCGCAGGACCGAAGGTGTATCATGCTGCGGATCGACGCTGAAGGAAACCAGTTGCACATCCGTGTCTCGCAACGGCCTTTGGGTCTCGCTCATCCGGCTGCTGATCATCGGACAAGGTCCGGGGCAGGTGGTGTAGATGAAGTCCGCGATCCAGATTTTCCCGCGCAATTGTTCCAAACCAAAGGCCTGATTATTCTGATCGATCAGCTGAAATGATGGGACAGTAGCGTCGTTGGGCAGGTCGCGCCCAGCGAGGCGTGCGACTTCCACCTGACGGAGAAAAAGGAGACCGGCCGCAGTCAGGAGTGGGATGAGGATGAGCGTCGCTTTCCAGGCGATCGCGCTCCCTGAGAGCGGTCCCCTGGTCGGAGCGAGTTCCGCTGCACTACTCATCGTTTCGTTAGCACGAGGGCGCCGAGCAGGAGCGGCAGATAAATGATCGAGCCCAGAAAAAGATGCCGGGCCGTCGACAGCGTCCGATGCATTTGAAAACGGAACGCGAGCGCCAGGAAAAGCGTTCCCAGCGCAAGGGCGATCGGCAGAAAAGCGAGAGAGGCGATTTCAAACCAAATCGGAGTCACGCTGGCGACGAGCAACAGCACGGTAAAAAAAATACTCTGCCGTCCGGTGCGACCACCTTCCAAGTCGCGACCGGAGAGCATGACGAAGCCGGCCTGCGCGTAATCCTCGCGATACATCCAACCGATCGCGAAAAAGTGGGGCAGTTGCCAAAAGAACAGGATCGCGAAGAGCGTCCAGGCCGGAGCTGCGAGATCATGGCGGGCCGCGGCCCAGCCGATCAGGGGAGGGAGCGCGCCGGGGATCGCTCCCACGAGAGTGTTGGTGGTGCTGATTCGTTTGAGCGGCGTGTAGGCGAAGAGATAAATGCCGATCGTGGCGGCGGCGAGCAGGCCGCTAATCAAATTCACGGCGACGGCCAAATAAACCACTCCGCCGACGCCGAGGATGAGGCCGATGACCAAGCCCTCGCGTGGTAACATTCGACCGGCCGGAATGGGACGCAGCCGGGTTCGCATCATGACAGCGTCGTACTTGTGCTCCCACCATTGATTGAGCGCCGCCGCGCCCCCCGCCGCCAGCGCGGTCCCGGCGACGACATGCACGAGCGCCACAAAGTCCATCGGACCGCGCCAGCCGGCGTAGAAGCCGACCGCCGTGGTGATCAACACGAGAAAGGTCAGGCGGGCCTTCACCAACTCCGCGAGGTCGGCCATCGTCCAGCTGCGCTCGATTGGAACCACGGGTGATTCAATCACGGCTGTCTTCATGACGCAGCGGCCTCCGTGAATTGCGCAGTCCGAGGAGCGGGCGGTGGCATCGGCGCGCCATATTGCAGACGAAGCAGCAGTGCAACAATGACGATACCGGTGGCAAATGTGATCGCGCCTACGGCGACGTGCGCGGTCGCAATGTCGGCGGCCTTATTGCTCCAGATGGTCCAGGCGCCCAGTGTGATTTGAACGAGGACGAGCCCGAGCCAGAGGTTCGACATCCTGCGCAGGAGCGCCGGATATCGCCGCTCTCGCCTAACGAGAAGCCAAAAGGCTGCGATCGTCAGCCCGGTGATTGCGGCGAGCAGGCGGTGCGCCATTTGCAGCCAGATCTGGCCTGCCGAAACATCGGAGAGGGCCTGCGCGTCCCGCGCCCGGTTGATGCGCGCGATCGTCGCTGCATCGGTCTGTGGAATGACCTGTCCGTAGGCGAGTGGAAAATCCAGGATCGCCAGGTCGCGGTGCTGATGTCGCATCGTCGCCCCGAGCGCGAGTTGTCCATAGATAAAGCTGGAGATGGCGATCGCGAAAATCACGAGCGCGCGGCTGGGAAGACCCGCGCCCAAGCCGCTAAGTCGCCGCCAGGCCGGCGAGAGGGCGAGGGCAATAATGACAAGCAAGCCGAGAAACGCCTGCGCGAGACAGGCGTGAAAAATCCCGATCTGATCCTCCAGGAGTGTGACCCGCAGGCCGCCGAGGATGCCTTGTAAAACAACCGCGCCTAACGACACCCAGCCGAGCGTCTTGACCCATCTTTGCGCCTTCGACCGCCAGAGCCAAACGGCCAGGATGATGGTCAGAAATCCGATCACGGAGGCGATCAAGCGATGGGTGTGCTCGAAAAAAACTCCCCCGACCCACTTCGAGACCGGAAAGAAAAACATGTTGTAGCCAAAGGTCGTCGGCCAATCGGGCACGGCCAAGCCGACTCCCTTGCTCGTGACCATTCCGCCACTGCAAATGAGCAGAACGGTCGCGCCCGCCGTGAGCCAGGCAAAGCGGTGGAGGAAGCGATTCGTCTCGTGGTCGGGCGTGCGCATCAGTTTGTGGTTTTCTCCGGCGCGATGCCGGTCCACCTCGTTATCCGCCGCCCGGGTTGGCCGTTTTTGATCGAGCCGGCGGCGCGGCCGTTTTGGCGGGCGCGGCCGGAGTGCCGGCCAGCGCGGCCTGCTCCTTCAACCACGCCTGATAATCTGCGGGCGTGTCGACGACCAGCGTCCCTTTCATGGCGTAATGTCCGAGACCGCAGAGCTGGCCGCAAACGATCTCGTAGGTCCCGGTCTTGATCGGTTTGAACCACATTGGAATAACCTGGCCCGGGATCGCGTCCTGGGCGATCCGCATGCTCGGCAGGTCAAAATTATGGATCACATCCTTTGAGGAAACGTCGACAATGACGTTGCGATCGACCGGGACATGCAGTTCTCCCTGCACCACCAGATCGTCCTTCGAGTTGGGATCTGTCGGATCGAGCCCGATTGGGTTGGAGTTGGTGATGAGTCCAGCATCCCGGCGACCGAAGAGACCATCCGGACCTGGGAGATGGAAATTCCAATTAAATTGCTGGCCAATAGCCTGAACGACGATCGCGTCCTTGTCGTTGGGGAAAGCGTTGACTCGTTTTGCCCAGAGCGGAATGGCAAAGCCGACGAGCAAGACCGCTTCGATCAGAACGACCGCGAATTCCAGATGGGTCGAGATGCCGCTGGTGACGCCTTCATGGTTAGCAACGGGGTTGCGGCTCTTGCGGAAGCGCCAGAGAACAAAAATGAAGTAGCCCAGCCAGCCAAGAAAGAGCGCGCCCATGAACCAATGGCAGAACTCGATGATGTGATCGATCTGGAAGCCATGCTCGGAAACGTTAGGCGGTTGTCCGAGAAATTCGTTGATCAGCGCCAGGCTAGTCATATTTCTCGAGATCTTCGTCGATCAACTGCTCATGGGGCTCGAGAGGCACGCTGGCATGCCGCCAGAGATGCACCCCAAAGGCGCTGACGCCGCCGAGCACGGACATGATCGCACCGATCATCACCCAGATTGCAACCGCGAGGTGCGCGGTGGACTTGGAATCTTTCGCGCCCATACAGGTGGCGCAGGCCAGGGCCTGAGCGGTCGGAGAGACGAGCAAGAGGGTTAGCCAGAGAAATATTTTTGCCTTCATCAGAGTAAACGAAGCCGCTTCATTTTACGCCAGAACCAGCAGCCGTAAACGACCAGCGCAAGCGCGATGGCGAAGGAACAAATCGCCCCCGGGGTATAAGCCGTGGTCTGGCCCACGCTGTTCACCCAGAGGCACCAGACGCCGACGCCGAAGGCAAGCAGCGTCGAGAAAGTGATGAAAACGATGTGAAAACCTTTGAGTGACATTTAGTGATGAACCGGGTCGTACCAGGCGAGGTAAATGAGCCAAAAAAGGCCCAGGACAAAGATGGCCGTGAAAATCAGGATGCGGTAGATCAGCTTCTTCTCCGCTGAAAGGTGCATGAAAATATAGGCGACCAATCCCGCCTTGAACGCCGCCAGCACCATTGCCACGGCCACGTTCGCCTTCCGCGAACCGAAATCCACGTAGGAGAGAAAAACGGTCAGCGCCGTGCAAAAAAGGAGGGTCGCGCCGACCAGAAGATAGCCGCGGACGTGCTTGCTCACGTCGTGAACGTTGGGCGCGTAATGCTCCGTTTCGTGTTCGACCGGTGCGGTAGTTGGCGGATTATTCATCGAATCAGAGCAGGTAAAAGAGCGGAAAAACGAAGATCCAGACTAGATCAACAAAGTGCCAGAACAACCCCGCCACCTCAACTCGATTTGCGAGGTGCTCCGGGTTCTGCCGATAGGTTCGGCCCCCGAAGACGAAAAGATAGCAAAAGACGATCACCCCGCCGAGAACGTGCAAACCGTGCAGGCCGGTGATCGTAAAGTAAGTCGCGAAATAAGTGTTGTGAGTGGGCAGGAACATCGTCGCACGTTCGACGTCAGCCTTCTCAACGGTCGCGATCTGATCGGTCGGCGGGACATAGAGAAAGTGCGGTCGATCCATCTTCGGGTCCGTCGGATCGGTATAAACCTGATCGAGCGCGATCTCGTATTCCTTAATCTTGGGATCGCTCAGCGCTGCCTGGTTATGCAGATGGCCCGTAATCTCGACGCGCGGCGGTAGACCTTCGCTGAGGAGGTGCTTGTTCCCCAAATAGCGCTCATACTTTTCCAACTCACTGGTCTTAATGTAGGCGCCGAAGTGATCATATTTTTGCGGCCACTCGTAACCGAGCTTCACCGCAAGAAAGGTGACGCCACAAAGGATGGTGATGGCCAGGTAAACCTTGTATCTCGCGTAGCGACGCATCTTCAACGCCGCCCACGCCAGCACGACCGTGACCGAGGAAGCGATCAGGATCGCGGTGTTGAAGGTCCCAACCGGGACGTTGAGCAGGCCATGCGGCCAATAACCGGGCTCGGCGTCGAGCCGGAGGAAGATATAGGCGGAAAATAATCCACCGAAAAGCATGACTTCCGAGGCAAGAAAGAGCCAGATGCCGACCTTGGCGTTCCAGAGTCCGGTGTCGGGCCGGGCGGTGACGGTGTAAGGAATTTCCATGTGCGCGATTCGTTAGGGCAGCGGCTAGTGGCTGAGCGACATGGCCGGCTCGGGCATCGTCCGTTCGTTAGGCCGGATCGGCTCCGTTTGCATCGTGTAATCCTTTTCCCGGCCCGGCAGGCTATATTCGTAGGGTCCGCGATAGGCGACCGGAGCGACGGTGAAGTTGCCGTGCGGCGGCGGCGACGGCGCGGTCCATTCCAGGGTGGTTGCCTCCCACGGATTATCGTTTGTCTTTTTACCGTGGCGCATGCTCCAGAAGAAATTGATGATGAACGGAATCTGCGCCACTCCCATCGTCCAGGCGGCAATTGAGATCGGCAGGTTCCAGTGGAAACCACTCAAGCCCCACACTTTCTCACTCGCGAGGGTCCAGCCCTGCCCGCCGTCATACCAACGGCGGTGCATGCCGAGCATGCCCTGCAGGAACATTGGCAGAAAAATTACGTTCATGCAGATGAGGGAGGGCCAAAAATGCACCTTGCCCCAGAAGTCATTCATCTTGCGCCCGGTGGCTTTCGGGAACCAATAGTAGATCCCGGCGAAGACGGCAAAGATCGTTCCCGGCGCCACGATGTAATGAAAGTGCGCGATCACGTAATAGGTGTCGTGCAGGTAAAGATCGGCGCTGTTGAAGGCGAGCGGGATGCCGGTCAGGCCGCCGATTCCGAACATCGGCAGAAACGCCGTCGCAAAGAGCATTGGCACGGTAAAACGAATCGACCCGCCCCAGAGCGAAATGAAAAACGCGCTCAAAATAATGACCGACGGAATCGAGATGATCATGGTCGTGGTCTGGAAAAAGGCGCTCACCGCCGTACCCATACCGGTCAGCCACATGTGGTGGGCCCAGACGATGAAGGAGAGAAACCCGAGGACGAGCGCCGCAAGCACGAGCGACTTGTAACCCCAGAGCGGCTTGCGCGTATTGTTCGCGATGATCTCGGCCACGATCCCCATGCCGGGCAGAATCAGCACGTAAACTTCCGGATGCCCAAGGAACCAGAAGAGGTGCTGCCAGAGCAGCGGACTGCCGCCGCCGCTGATCGAAACCTGCGCACCGTTCACCACCAGGCCGCTCGGCAGGAAAAAGCTCGTTCCGGCGACGCGATCCATCAGCTGCATCACGATCGCCGACTCGAGTGGCGGGAAGGCGAGCAACAGCAGGAACGCGGTGACAAACTGAGCCCAGACAAAGAAAGGCAGTCGCATCCAGGTCATGCCCTTGGCCCGGAGCTGGATGATGGTGGCGATGAAGTTCACTGCGCCAAGCAGCGACGAGGTGATCAAGAAAATGAACCCGATCAGCCAGAGGGTCTGGCCATTGAAAATGATGTCAAACCCCGGCCCTTTGTCCGCAATGTCGGACAGCGGCGTGTAGGAAGTCCAGCCGCCCTTGGCCGCG
>JBOHXL010000024.1:0-93364 GCA_050736975.1 Chthoniobacterales bacterium
GTCATGCACCGTTGCGCAATCTGCCCGACGACAAAATCAGCAGTATTCTTGAGGCGGCGGCACAATTCCGTCTCCAGCGAAAAGCGCTCCACTTGCAGAGACTGAGAGAGTTGCATGGTCAGGACGAAGCGCTCTTCCAGGAATTGGCGGCGGCCCTTGGCTACAAACAAAACAAACTGCCGTTCACTCTCCTCGCCCAGCGCCTTGCGCTCAAACGCCTGCGCGCTCGGCCTAACGAAATCGAATCCGTCCTCTTCGGCGTCGCCGGATTTCTCGATGTCCCGGACATGGCGGCGTTTGGACCCGGCACGCGCCAATATCTGCGCGTGCTTTGGGACCATTGGTGGCCGCAACGGGCTGAACTCGAGCGGCTCATCATCCCGCGGCGCACCTGGCGCCTGAGCGGGACGCGCCCGCTGAATCATCCGCAGCGTCGCCTCGCCGCGCTCGCCGGCATCGCGACGGACTGGCCGCGGTTCCTCCGATCGTTAGGCAAACGAGATCTCGACGCTGTCCGAAAATTCTTTCTCGAACTCAGCCACCCCTACTGGAATTTTCACTACACCCTCATCTCGGAGCCGTCGGTCGCGGAAATCGCCCTCGTCGGTGAGACGCGGGTTACCGAGATCCTGGCCAACGTCATTCTGCCCTGGCGCCAAGTGCGGACGCGCGCCGCCTGGCCGGACTACGCTGCGCTGCCCGCGCGCCTAACGAATCGCCGAATCGAGACAGGCGCGGCTCGCCTTTTCGGCGACGATCCGCGGCGGACGCGTTTTTTGCGCACAGTCGCGGGACAACAGGGCCTGCTCCAGATCTACGAAGACTTTTGCTTGCAAGACGACTCCGACTGCGCGCAATGTCCCTTCCCCGAACAGATGCAAAAGTGGACTTGAAGCGAGAGATTTTGGGATGAGAGATGGGAGATTCAACAGCGGCTTCACGCTCATCGAACTGCTGGTCGTGATTAGCGTCGTCGCCATTCTCATGGCGCTGCTCTTCCCCGCGTTCCAAGGCGTGCAGGACCAGGCAAAACGGACTCAAGCTAAGAACGACCTGACGCAGATCGTGACGGCGGTGAATGCCTACTACACCGAGTACGGAAAATACCCACTGCCAAACTCTACCGGCACATTTACGGCCGACACGGTCTTTGGAGACAATAATAACGCTGGCAGTAACAAATCTTATCAACTTTTTGATACGCTCCGAGCCGTGCAAACTGATACCGAGGCTGTCGCTCTAAACCCGCGACTCATTTCGTTCATGCAGGGAAATTCTGTAAGGAATCAGGCGAACCCGCGATCTGGTTTTGATGCAGCGGGAAATTTTTTCGATCCATGGGGTCGAACCTACGCCGTCGCTGAGGACCTCAGTTATGACAACGTCACGCGACCCTTTATTCCCCAGTATTCGGACTTAACATATAGTACGGAGCCGTCGTCAGGTTATCCCGGTGTCCGCGGTAACGTTATTGCATACAGCTTCGGCAAAGACGGGAAGCAGGGCACGAAGGGCGACGATAAATACCAAGGTTCCGACGACGTGATCTCGTGGCAATGACCTTTCCTCTTTCCTTTGACTATTCATTGTTCCCCGATCACCATTCACTTCCTTCCTACGCGGGTGTAGTTCAATGGTAGAACGGCAGCTTCCCAAGCTGCATACGGGGGTTCGATTCCCCTCACCCGCTCTTTTCGCTCGTATTTGAGAGGGAAGTGAGGGCATTAGTCATAACAGGGGTGTGCTAAAGTCATAACACGTCCCCCTTCGTTTGGCATTGTTATTGATGTCCGCGGCGCCTGCCTAAAGGCGCCTGTGCGCCGCCATCCCAACCGCCCTCCCACCCTGTAGCTCTTAGGAGCCGCAATATTCGCGCGCGCAGTTTGCTGGCCGCTGCCGGCGTTCGAGCGCGATCGGATTTGTCGGATCCAAACTCCTTTACCGATTCTCGCACGACCTTTCTGAAACGATAAAGCGGAACCTCATAGTCGCCGGTCTTATGAAGACAATTCAAGAGCACGTCGTAAATCTGGGCGTGCAAATACTCAGCCCAAGCTTCCATCTCTTTTGCCACAAAATCCTCCTTGATTTCCGGGCGGCCCGATACTCTAGGGGCCTCGCGCCCCACCAGTTTGGAGGGCAGGGAAACAGGGAAATCTTTCCTGGCCTGCATTTTCTCAAACATCCTCTTGTCATACGGCCCACCGTGGTTGTCTAAGGTCGGCGAGAAAGGGTCACCGGCTAACAACCAGTCCATTCCCGCTCCGGTGGCAGCCTGAATGCGGAGCGCCAAACCTTCGCTCAACGTCAGCTTCTTGAGTTCGACAGCCTGAATCGTTCGAGAAGAACATTTGCAAAGATTGGCGAGCTCCTTTTGTCCGAGCCCGAGCTCCTTTCGAAGAACGGCGACGGGATGCAGCAAAGGTGATGGTCTCATAAGTCGATGTGCATTAAACATGAGCACATTTCCTTGATTAGGACAAACGCCAGCGTATGTCGATGGTCGATGTCTATCGATGATGAAACCTCCGGTGAGCAGCCCGGCAAAAAAACTGCCCCGCTAAATGAAGTGGCGGTGAAAGCTTCACGCCCTGAATTCTTCCGACTGCCGAAATCGGGCGGTGACCCGTATTTCGGGTTTGGCCGCAGCTACTACTACGAAGGGGAACAGCGGGGTTATTGGCGGCTCGTGCGGATTCGGGGGCGCGGCAAACTCCGCGGCGTAACTCTCGTCCCTTACGACGCTATTTCTGCGTTTGTACGAAAACGAATGGTGGACTCCGAAAAGGAGACGGCGTGACCAAGGGCGAACGCCTTTGGAAGGTTAGCATCCGCTGTTGCCTCGACGGATAAATGGAGGATGGCGCAATGATCTCGCCACCTAAAGGGAAGCGCCGGCTTGGCGAGCCATTGCCGCAGTTTGTGCGCGATTTGTTGGCAAGTCCACCGGCGCGCGGCGGCGGATTGAACAACTGGTTCTTCCGTGTGGCGCGCTGCCTCCACGCCTTTCGCACCGACGACGAAATTGTCTTGCTTCTCAGCGCGGCCACCGCGGGCGAGCCATTAAAACAAGGTGAGATCGAGCGCGCCGTTGAAAACTCTCGCGCGACGGCCTGGCAGCCCGGCCAGCCCGCTTCGGCACGATCGAGCGCGCGGTGGCCCGCGCTCAACCGTGAGCAGCGCGAGGCGACCGTCCGAGCCAGCGGCGGATTAGTTGACCTGTGGGAAGTGTCTTCAGCTCGCCTCGACGATAACAGAGGGCGCACCGAGGCGATCATTGACCGGCTCTTCCCTGGGAACCCGCTATTGTGCGTCGGCAGAAGCAATTCGGAGTTTACTACTCGGGAGCGGGAGAGTCTTCGCGGACAGCTCGGCGCAAAGCAATTCATTGTGCCATCGCCGATGTCGGCACGAACCGGCACGACACAAGAAGGCCGGTTCTCAGAGCACAGCTTGAACAACACTGGGCCGCGACGGTTCCTGGTCATTGAGTTCGATCAAGGCACGACAGACGAGCACGCGGCGATTCTGTTGCATTTGGCCGGGCGAGCACCGCTCGCACTTGCCGTCCATAGTGGCGGCAAATCGCTTCACGGCTGGTTTTACTGTGCTGCACAGCCCGAAGAGCGGCTTCACGATTTCATGCGTTACGCGGTCATGCTTGGCGCCGACCCTGCGACCTGGACGCGAAGTCAATTCGTCCGGATGCCGGATGGTCTGCGCGAGAATGGTAAGCGGCAAACGGTCTATTTCTTCAATCCGGGAGTGGTGAAATGAGGCCGACACTCGCTACGGGTTGGGAAAGAGAACCGCCACCGGTACCGCATGCTGGTCCAAGTCGAGAGACGGCGATTGACACCGGCCCAGTTGCGAAATGGTTCGCTGAGAAGTTTCCAAACTTGCCGGATGAATTTGGCGACGCCGTTTTGGAAGAACCGGACAGACAGGGCAAGCAGGTCGTGTCCGACATCTGCCAACCTTTTCTTGCAGCGACGTTAGGCGAGTACGGCACGCCGGACGCGCCTACGGTCTATCTTCCGGCTGAGAATCGCTTTTACGCCTACTCGCCAGACGACGGCGTTTACATCGAAACGCGCGAAGCCGTGTTGCTCACGCGATTAAGCCGACTCTTGCTTGAGGCTTCGGACGCATGCAAGGACGCGATCACGAAGAAACTCAGATTTGGCTTCCGGGATTCAGCGAACCTGGTCGGCATTGTTAAACACGGCCAAGGCTTGCTCGCAAAACCACACGATTATTTCGATTGTGGGCTGACCGAATTTATCCCGTGTCGCAACGGGATGCTGCGGTTGAGCGACAGGGAATTACTCGGCTTCAGTCCGAGCTACCGGCGGCGCAACAAGCTCGGAGTCGCGTATGATCCGACAGCAAACTGTCCGCTCTTTCTCGATACGCTGATGCGACCGGCTCTCGATCCTGATGACCTCGATCTGCTGCAACGTTGGTGCGGGTTAGCTCTTGTGGGCGAGAACAAGGCGCAACGAATCATACTGCTTACCGGCACGGCCGGCGGCGGCAAGGGCACGTTTATCCGTGTCCTGGTCGGCATCATCGGCGCGGGTAACGTCGGCGCGCTACGCACGCAGCTTTTGGCCGAGCGATTTGAGCTAGGACGGTTTCTCAGTAAGACGCTGCTCTATGGGGCGGACGTGTCGGACGATTTCTTGAATCATCGCGGCGCGAGCATTTTGAAGGCGCTCACTGGCGGCGATCCTGTCACGCTGGAGTTCAAGAACAGCAACGAAGCGCCTGGCATCGTGTGCAAGTTCAACATAATCGTCACCTGCAACTCACGGCTCACGGTTCGTTTGGAAGGCGACACGGGAGCATGGCGGCGGCGGCTCGCAAATATCGAATATCGGAATGAAAAGCCTGAAATCGTGATTGCGGATTTCAGCGAGCAAATTTTGGAGCGTGAGGCTTCCGGCGTGTTGAACTGGATGCTCGAAGGGGAGAGAAAGATTCGCGGTGATGGATGGAAACTTCACCTAACCCCGGCACAACAGAAGGTGATCGATGATCTGCTCTTGGAAAGCGAGAGCCACACAGTATTTGTCCGTGAGAGCTTGGCGCGCGATCCTGAGGAACAGCTTACAGTTGCGGACTGCTACGCCGGATATGTCGAGTTTTGCAACGAACGCGGTTGGCGCGCGCACACCCGGAATAAGTTTGGCGGGGTGATCGTTGATGCAATCGTGCATCAATTCGGGGTTACCCCGCGCCACGATATTCGCGACGAAAACGACAAACCGCAGCGCGGCTGGAAAGGGATTCGTCGCCAATGAAATCTGCATGGGAACGAGTGACAAAAAGCCGTCCGCGCCGTCCGTGCGGACGTTTCGGACACCCTTTTTCAACTCGCCGAACGTGGCTGCGGCCCGGTGACGCCGTGACGGTGAATCTTGCCATTCACCGAAAATTGCGAGCGGCAAACTGGCTCCCGTCTCCGAAACCGTTTCCCGTCCGTTTCCACCTGACATGAAGAAAACTAAGACCAACGCCAAGATGAACAAGCGCGGGCAGGTGCACATTCTCGAGGTTGGCGGTGCCGACTTCACCGCTGCCTTTGCCACGCCCGAATTTCAGACAATGATCACTGAGGTTCACGCCTGCCCCGAGGAACTGCGGCCCGAACTTGACCCCCAGGCTCTTAAGGAAGATTTGGAAGCAATTTGCGACCAAATAAACGCGGGCGACATGAGCACGCCCGAGCGGATGGCAATGAGCCAGGCACACACGCTGAACGCGCTTTTCCACCGGTTATCGCAACGCGCCCTCAACAATTTCGGCGGCCCGTGGTTTGAGCCTTACATGCGCATGGGGCTCCGCGCCCAGGCTCAGAGTGCCCGCACATTGGAGACGCTCGCCGCGCTCAAGAACCCGACCGTTTTCGCAAAGCAAGTGAACCTGGCCAGCCAGCAAGTGGTGAACAATGCGGGCGAACTCCCCGCGAAAACGGCAGCCGCTCCCGCAGAATTATGCGAACCCGCTCCAATAGTTCCTTTCGCAAAAACGAACATTTCCGCACCCGCGCATGAACGGCTGGACCGATGAACGGCGGAAGCGGCAGGCCGTGCTGATTCGCCGTTGGAAGCCGTGGCAGCGATCCACCGGCCCCCGCACTGCCGCAGGAAAGGCACGCGCACGCCGCAACGCTTACAAGGGCAGTGTGCGCGAGGACCTTCGCCGGATTGCGACATTTATCGCGGAGGCTAGGAGGAAGGAAAAACAGTTTCGCACATGTTGGGTTGCGTAGCGGCCCGCATTAACGCATCACAGGATACAGTGCCAAAAAGCGCCCCGGCGGCAGGCTTCGTTGCGGTCGTGCTTCACAAGCCCGATCGAAATCCGTATCCTCGCTGTTTATAGACCAGCCGAGGATCATGCCGGAAACGAACCTCTCAGAATCACAGCAGCGCCTGTTGTCAGTTCTCGAATACTTGGAGGAACTCGACAAGCTTACACGTCGGGCTGCTTTCGAGATCTCCGAGCATGGAGGGCTTGCGATCTACCAGCAAGACGCCAGCGGATTACCGGGAATCATTCTCAATCGCCTCGATGCGGAGGGAGAAATCTGGATGGGGATCGAGCGTCTTCGGCCAACCAGGCCGCCCGCTCCGCCCGTGGCACTAGCGTCTTGGCTGCTTCTCCGCGATGACCCGACAGCGGAACCGAAATGCCGCGAGACAATCATCGCTGGGCCGAAACCCGACAAGATCGAGCGATTGGAGGATCATCCGGAGATTACGACGGCATTTGATCACTACCTTGCCGAGCAATGGGAACCGTGGACTCAAGTGGAGTTGCCGAAACGCCAGACGATCGCGATCTACGACAAGCTCTTTAACCTCAGCCAAACGATGGAGGGAGAAGGCGCGGAATCGCCGATTGAATTGGTGTGGGGCATCGGCGTCGCGGTGTGGAATCACGATCAACGGCGCTTGCGGTATCCCCTGCTCAGCCACTTGGTCGAGATCGATCCCATCGGTGTGAATATGACGATTCGGATTCGTCCTCGTCAGACGGAACCACGCGTTGAACTCGATCCGTATCGTGAGTTGGAGATCGCAGGCGCGGAGTTGGTAGAGAAGCGCGCGCAAACCGTTTTGAGACAGGCGGAGGAAACGCTCTCGCCATTCGACCCGAAATCGTTCGAGGAAATTCTCAGCACGGCGACCGCCAACCTCGACCCGCAGGGCTGCTATTGGCCGCGCGAAGCAGAAGCTCAACCTGCCGTCGTGCCGCCTGCCGCGAACGAACTGCGCGTGACTGACACCTGGGTCCTCTTCTCGCGCCGCAAGACTACGAACTTTCTTGTCGAGGACCTGCGACGCTTGAAAGAAAAGGTGGTCAGGAAGCCGCTGCCGGCGGGTGGGCCGAGCATTCTCGTCGAGGACCCCGTTGGGCCGACTCCGATACGGGAGCGGCTCGCGTATCGCGGCATTTCGAACGCGGGGAGCAGCGCGAGCGCCGGGTTGGAAGTGCGCGAGCTTTACTTCCCGCGTGCTTTCAACAACGAGCAGGTGTCGATCGTCGAAAAGCTCGACCAAGCCGACGGAGTTGTCGTGCAAGGCCCGCCTGGCACGGGCAAGACGCACACCATTGCCAACATTATCTGCCATTACCTCGCGCTCGGAAAACGCGTGCTTGTCACAAGCAAGGGCGAACCAGCTCTGGCGGCGCTCCGCGACCAGATCCCCGAAAAGGTGCGCGCACTTACCGTCAGCTTGCTCACGCGCGAGCGCGAGGGGTTGAAGCAACTCGAACAGAGCGTGAGACGCATTACCGATGAGGTCAGCTACCTCAATAAGGATGAAAAGCGCGAGGAAATCCGTCGCATCGAGCACAAAATCGACCGGCAACATCAGCAGATCGCCGCGATCGACCGCGACCTCGCGGAATGGGCTCGCTGCAATACGACGCCCGCACCGCCCTCGCTGGGTGGCGTCGCGCCAGAGGAACTGGCCCGCCGGGTAGTGGCCGGGGTGGAGCGCTACGCATGGTTTCCAGATGCGCTTCGCGAAACGCCCGAACACGAACCGCAATTCTGCAACGAGGACATTGCAACGCTTGCCCGCTCGCGGCAGCAGCTCGGGAAAGCGCTGCAATACCTTGGGCAGCGGCTCCCTGCCTCTCGCGATTTTGCGGATGCCGCGACGGTTGCTGCCATTCACTGCGACTTGCAGACGATGGGGGCGATCGAGCAAGAGGTCGCTACTGCGCAACTCCCTCGGTTGCGCCGTCAGACCACGGAGGTACTTGGGCAAGCTAGTGCGTTACTTGATGCGGTCGAGCAGGCGCGCGCCCTTCACGAGGCGTGTCAGGAGGAATGGCTCGCTTGGCTGCGCACAGAGTTTGCCAAAACGACAGGAGCTTCGTCGCCGCATCTCGTAGTCGTCGAACTCAATAAGTTGTTGGACGGCGTGGCCGCGCTGGAAGCCGCCCGCGCCAGCTTTGCCACTATTGCCGTGGAACTACCACCCGAGGCGGACACAGATCCTGTTCTGGTCGCCACACTGCGTCGTGCTGCGGACGGAAAGCGTCCGTTTGGGCTGCTGTCGTTCGGCCAATCCACGTTGCGCGCGAAGTTCAACGCAGTGCGGCTGAATGGATCGCCACCCAAAGAGCATCACGATTGGCAAGTAGTCGTCGGCTACGTCGAGTTTCTGCAAAACTCGCGAACGATTGTGGCTCGTTGGAACGCGGTGCGTGCTGAGTTTGATGGGCCGGAAATTACGGGAACAGGCGGGACGGCGATTCGCACGCTCGCGCGACTCGCCGAAAGGATCGGCTGCGCACGCAAACTAGCGGAGCATGTCGAAGCGACGTTGCCTGAGCAGGTTGATAAGGTTTTTGGCTTGGAGTTCCGCGCCGATGCAATCACACACGATGCTGCGGAAATGCGGAGGCTCGCAAAGGTTTTGCGTCTGCATCTTTCACACGGGCGCCTTGCCGCAGCGAAGAACTCCTTGCAGGCCGAAATGAAGAAGCTCGCCGCGCTTCGGGGAGAAGCCTTCGACGCGATGCGCGGCTTCCTGGCCAACGTCGTCGGCTCGCAAAGCGCCGCGAGCGAAGAAATCGAATCACAGTGGCAGGCGTTTCTCGACGAACTCGATCGGCTTGCCGTGTTGCATGATGAATTCGCGGAGGTCGAGCGCACGACCGCGTTGATCCGCCAATCTGGGGCACCCGTTTGGGCGCAACGACTCGGCACGAGGCCTGCAGCCTTGAACGATGATCCCGAGATTCTCGGACCTTGGAACGAAGCGTGGACGTGGAGCCGCCAACGCGGCTACGTCGAAGCGATCGACGGCCGCAGTCAAATCTTCCGCCTCAACACCGAGCGGCGTGCTGCAGAGAAAGATCTAGCCCGAGCGAACGAAGATCTCGTCGAGCAATTAACGTGGCTTCGTCTGCGCGAGGTTCTTGACCGAGACCGTAGCATTCTCCCGGCACTTCAGTTATACATGGGAGCTATTGTCGGCATCGGTGCGGGTACTGGCCGCATTCGAACCCCGCGACTCCGAGCCAATGCGCGCGAGGCGATGGTAAGGGCGAGCGAAGCTGTCCGCTGTTGGATCATGCCGCACTGGCGCATTTCCGAAACGCTTCCAGCGGAACTGGCATCATTCGATCTAGTGATCCTTGACGAAGCCTCGCAGAGCGATGCTTGGGCTATTCCGGCGCTACTGCGCGCGAAGAAGTTGCTTGTCGTAGGAGACCACAAGCAGGTGAGCCCTACTTCATTTGCCAAAGAAAGCGATGTCATTCTCCTACAGCGCCGATTTCTCCAAAACCTGCCATTCCGTGCAGCGATGGCTCCGGAGAAATCAATCTATGACCTCGCAAAGGTAATTTTCGCTTCCGACCTTGTTGCACTCCGCGAGCATTTCCGCTGTGTCGAGCCGATCATCGAGTTTTCAAATCAGCTCTGCTACAACGGTGAAATTCGCTGCCTCCGGGTGCCGACCGCGGAGGAGCGCCTTAGCCCGGTCCTGATCGATGTTTTCGTGCGCGGTGGCTACCGCCACGCGGGTTCGCAAAAGCTCAACCGGCCCGAGGCGGAAGCCATCGTCGAGGAAATTAGAAAGATCGTAACCGATCCTGCGATGCGCCGTCGCAGCATCGGGGTGGTTTCATTGCTCGGTAGCGAACAGGCACGCCTCATTCTCGACTTGTTGATCCCTGCAATCGGCGAGCGGGCCATTCTCGACCATCGGATCCGCTGCGGCGACGCTATGACCTTCCAAGGCCGCGAAGCCGACATCATGTTTATCAGCATGGTTTCCGATGCCGCCAGTCTGCACGCAGCAACGGGGCAGATTTATGAACAGCGCTTCAATGTCGCCGCGTCTCGCGCGCGCGATCGAATGTATTTGTTTCGCAGTTTCCGGCGCGAAGACTTAAGCGACCGCGATGTGCTACGCGCCCGGCTACTCGATCACTTCACACGTCCGCTTTGGCAGGACCCGGCGCAGGTGCAGTCGCAACGCGAACGCTGCGAGTCAGGTTTTGAGCGCGCCGTGTTCGACGCGCTGGCGCAACGCAACTACCGAATTCTAGCGCAAGTGCCAGCCGGCGGGTATCGCATTGATCTCGTTGTCGAGGGGCACCACGGGCGGCGGCTCGCGATCGAGTGCGATGGCGATCAGTATCACACACCCGATGATTGGCTGTCCGATATCACTCGACAACGCGCGCTTGAACGCATTGGTTGGGTTTTCTGGCGTTGCTGGGGATCGAGCTTCATCCTCGATTCGACAGGATGCCTCGACGACCTTTTTGCAAAGCTCAATGAGCTTGGCATTGATGCCATTGGTTCTGCGGAAGTCGACTTAAGTGCGATCACCGAGTACCGCGAGATTGAGGCTGCGCAACCGATAGATGATGACGGCGTTGATCAGCAAGACGATGACCAGCCTGCGGGGGTTCCAACTCGTCTTGAACACGTGTTTCGATGGATCGATGCGGGAACGAAGGACGATCAACAGCCCCGCGAAATGCCGACTTCGCCCAAGCCTCTGCCGACGGAGACCGAATCGCCCAGAAATTGTGTGCAGGTTGGTGACTCGGTGGAGTTCGTTTTTGCCGACGATCCGGCGGATGAAATCTGGGTTCTCATCACTGCCGGGCGGTCGAATCCGAACCTCGGGCTCATCAATGTAGAAACGCCGCTGGCTCGCGCGTTGCTCGGCGCTGAGGAAGCAAGTGAAATTACCGCGCACTTGCCTGGCGGCAGCAGAAAGCTCCGAATCCTTCACATTCACAAGCTGCGGCGCGCGACCTCAGCAGACGAAATTGATCACCCGGCGGAATCCGGACTCATCGATGTAAAGCCGAGCACGCACGAAGAGAGCTTGCCGCCCAGGCGCGAAGGACGGCGTTGCCTAGAGATCCGGGTCACCCAAGGCATGATCAACCAAAACCTGCTCGTCCTAACCGATTGGGTGAACCGCGGGGTCGTCAATGTCGGAGAAACGCTCGCGATCGAGTGCGTGTCGAGTGGCGAACGTTTCTCAACGGAGGTGATCGAGCAAGGGAAGAAGCTCCGCGAGCGCGGTGCAATCGGTCGATTTTATGCGGCAGCGCGAGTTCGCGCGGGCAATCGGGTTAGGATGAGTGAATTCGCACCGCGACGATGGCGGCTAGAAAAGGTCGGGGACCACGATGCTTTGGACGACCAGGCAGGCCTCTTTGGTTGACCCTGTTTATATAGCCTTGACCCTGTTTATATAGCCACTGGAGGAGGTTTGTCGTCGTCCGTATCGCGCACAACGATCAAATCACCAGTGATTTTCTGTGCTGCGTCGATGAACTGCCCCTCGGAGAGGGACAGGACCGATGAGGTCCAGATGATCTGGGAATTGGCATGTTTGCATTGCAGCAATTGGCCTCTAAGGCCGAAGCGGGTGAGGAGGTGCGCAAACAGCTTGTTGGACTTGCGATGACGGAGCTGCAAAGCTTTTAGTGCGCGCATAAGCTTTTTTGAACATGTTGATCGTGCTTTAGCAGCGCGTCCGAACGCGGCGGCACTGCTGTTCGGTGATTACAAGTTCGTCAAACGCCTGGGCGGTGGCGGTCAAGCACGAGTGTTCGCCTTTTGCCAGTCCGGCTGGGAACCCTGGGCGCAGACCTGAATTCGCTGGGAGCGAAGAATGAGACGAGAAGGTCTAGAGGCTGCACGAGCGGGTGCGAACGAATCAAGATGCCGGTGGCAGTGGCAGCGAGATTGTGAAGCCGACCCCGATTCGCAAACACTCTGGTTAGGGCAGCAGACCATCCAGCCCGGTGAAGAAGATTCGATCTTGATCAGGCAACCAGGCGTAAAGCACAAAACTTGAAGTTTTCCGATTGGGTGCTCCGACGGCAATGCCAGCCGCTGCGCAGCTCAAAAATATACGGTGTGTGGCCCGGGTCTTTGTGTTCAAGATCTTAATAGACTTGCTCGTACTGAAAAAGAAATATTGACCGTCAGGGCTGACCGTCAATGCGCTGCCTCCGCCGTCGATGGTCTCGGCGTTTATACTTTTGTCTGTCGCTGGATCAATCACACTGATTCGCGGCGACTCTCGGACGGGATTATCGTTTTCGTCCAGCGATGTGAAGTCGCTTCGGGAAACATAGATTTCCGGGCTTCTCCCTGCGACTGCTAGCTCGCTCCCCGTTGCAAAACCCTTAATTGCGCGAATTCCTTTATCTTCTCTTGCGTCTATGACAAAAACTGGGTCCTCTCCGCTGCCACATTGCGAGGCAACGTATAGTTTCGAGCCGTCCGGGAGGATACCGATGCCCATCGGACAGTTGAGCCCGCCAATCGAGTGCCATGGACGGTCCTTTTTCGTTAGGTCGATGACAGTAATCGTAGCGTGCGGGCTCGGCTGTTGATTTGAAATGTAAAGTTTCCGCTCGTCGGGGGTTAATGCGATGGACGAGGCGATTTGGCCGCGAGACGAGATAATCTCTCGCATTGAATGATTCGGATTCAGTACCGTCACCTTCGCGTTTTCGGTGTCCAGAACGTAAATACAGTGGCTGTGCGAGCCCTCCAACATGCGATCAGGCCGGCCCCCGACATCGATTGGCCTTTCGAAATCTTTCCCCGTTGATGTGTCAAAATGAAGTATTTTGCCATGTTTCTGACTCTGTTGCGTAATGTAATATACCTCAGATCCGTCGAAGGTGATTAACACTGGGGACGCCGGCGCGGCAAAGTATGGCTGCTCGATGCGCAACAAATAGGTAAATGTCGCAGCGGCCATTACCAGTACACCCAAAGCCGCGAGGATCGCCCACGAACGATTGCACAACGTAGAACCCTTTTCCCACAACGAAGCAAAGTCATCCTTCCACGTTCGCTCCACCGGCCAGCGCTTTTTAAGGACGTAAACTACGATTGGAACGAGAACCGAACCGATCGTGAGGGCGCGACCGGACCAAAGACTAATGCTGTCCCAGGCAGCCCAAAGATAGTCCTTCGTCGATAGACTGCTGAACCATTCGCGGTGAACCACTCCTAGGACCAATAAAAGATCGACAGCGGCACAGATTGCGACCAATGAAATGGCGATACGCTTTACTTTGCGCATAGAGTTTCCTCCGTTCTTCTCGCTGGCTCGGTTGATTCCCGTCCGATACTCGGACTCTGTGGGTTCACTTCCAACCAGTTTTTCTACTTCAAGAAATCATGCTTCTTCGAAGTAATCGTTGTCGATCTTTTTTTGCGATGAAGGGTAATCCTCTGCGACGCCCACCGTTGTGTTCGCGGAGCAATTTGTCTCGGAATTAAGAGACGAAAATCGCCAAGAACCATACGGCACCCCTGGCTCTCCTCTGCAAGATCGGTCTGCTTGTCCGGACGCGAACCTTCGATTATGTTTTTTCAAGGGGGCCAAGCCAACCAATTACTGGATCGCCCAGACCAGCGTTTCGGACCATCTGCCTCTTACCTCCAATTTTGAGATCGGCGAGTAGGGCAACACGCAATGCCACTCGAAGAGCCCGATCAGCAACATCTGCGGTCAGCGCACGGCTACATCGAGCTTGGGATGTTCGATGAGGCAAACGCCGAGCTGGGAGAGATCGACCCTTTCTGCCGGCATTTACAGGTTCTCTCCCGCTCGGGTAGCCATCTATCACGGACTGAAGCGATGGGAACTGATGTCAGTCGTGTCCGGTAAATTGGTCGACTGGAATCCCCGCGATCCTGGCCACTTTGTTCACTTTGCCTATGCAACGCGCCGTGCAAAATCAATTCAGGCGGCCCATGCGATCCTGAAGCGCGCGGAAGGGCTGCATCCCAACGATCCAACGATTCAGTTCAACCTCGCGTGTTATGAGGCGCAACTAGGCAACCTCGATGAGGCGAAGGTGAACCTGGAGCGGGCAACTCGAATCGATCCCAAATGCCGGCTGCTGGCGCTGGCAGATACGGACCTAGAGCCGCTTTGGGATTCGCTCTCAGCGGACTAGCAGGGCAGCTGATTGCCGCTTCTGTCCCGAGAAAATTGCCTTGACTAGTTCAGGAGGTGCTGATGGGCTGGCCGACTTAGGAGCAAACCCTTATGAAAAACCTACGCCAACAAACGCGAAAGATGAGCCGCCCGCCAAGAGCATCCCGCAACGTTTTGCAGCGCATTATTCAGAAACAGAGTCAAAGGCAGCAGACGATGGACTTTAACCGATGGTGCGATAGGTTGTACTCGCTTCCCATCGATTACAAACTGGAACTAAAAGACGATCTTATTGTCGCCGTCGAATTGCAGCCGATTAGATGGATGAATTTGGGGTTGATTGTTCTCGAAAGCGCTAAAGTCGTCGCACGAGTGTCACTTTCGAATAATCGACCTGGCCCAGTAATATCGAGCTATCTCCCTTATCCCACTTTTCAAATGGGTGCAGAGATTTTTCTCAAGGGTATGTGGCTATGCCAATACGAGGATTGTCGACTTCTGTCGGATGCATCTTATATCAATCCGGATGCTCGGCGACGATACTTGCGAATGTTGGGAAGAGGTGCCTACGGCTTAGGTCATGACTTGCTCAAGATCATTGAGGCCATACGCAACATTCGCAAATATCGAACGAATCGAGTCGCGATGCGGTTCCTCAAGATTGTCGAATCGGTAATCCGGCAGTTTTACTTCCCCTTATACCAAGCTGACCAACGTGGTTCTCATTGGTCGCGCAACCGGTACCCAAAGCGGTTCTATAACGATAGTACGAAGGAAAGCCGTGCGGACGCCTGGAGCCGTTATCCCGAACAGGCTCTCGTCGCGAGGTTGTTTCGGAATATGAAAGCGCACGTAGACAGGCTGTGGCAACTACATGCCAATTTGGTAGATGCTGCTAGGTGACCATTAGGAGATCGACACTCGGGCGAGCCGAAAAGAAACTAAAACGAATTGTCCCTAATGAAGGCGACGCCGCGATTACCCCTCGACGCCCGATTCGCTCAGACCGCACGGTGGGCGTTCGCTAAGAATATTGTTCTAGCGAATCGCGAGGCCCTTTCTCTATCACGCGCGGGCCCGCTGCAGCGCGTGAACCCTCCTCGTGGGCCTAGACCAAACATTTTTCTTTACGGTCTCCTACCGAAAATCAAATATGCGGCGCAAGTATCAGAATACTACGCTATTGTCGCAAAACCAAAGATGGTCCGGCTTTTCATAAAGAGATTCGGGAACTGGGTGGGGCGTTCCCCTCGGTGCCGCCTCGCCGTAAATGTAATTGGGACGCTTTGGATTGGCCTAATTTCGGGATGTTTTGCAATTCAAGTCACGCCTAATGGGACTATCGCTTGGTCGACAATGACCAGCGTGTCATCCTTTTGGCCAGTTGTCATCACAGCCACGGTTTGGCTTGTGGTCAATCTCGTCTTTCTGCAACATGATCAAGATTTGGAGCGATTTGCTGACGACAAGTACTGCATCGCATTTGTCCGTCAAACGAATCTCGCAGCTTACGCTCGGCGAGTCAGGGACAACCCAAGCGAAGCGCGAGATGCGCGAATTGTTCTTAAGGAAATAATGGTCAAACCGCAATGAAAGTTTTAGTAACCCCGCAGTTTCAAGAACAGGCGCGGTCAGAAAGAATTGACCTGACGGCCCTTCTGAAAGAAGCAACATCGATTCTTGAGCCACTCCGTCCTGACCAGGTCAACTCAGTACCGTCAATCAGGCAGCTGCAAGACACGTCGGAGCAGATTTACGTCTTGAGGCAGCGGGGACTTCGTGCCTTTCTGACGTTTCGTGGGAACGACGCGCTGTTAATTGGTGTTAAAAGGCATCATCCGCAGCTGGATGTATCAAAGGGCCGTGTAATCAACTTCACTGCAGAGGGAGTTCTCTTTTCCGGAACCATTGTTAAGGTGGAAGAAACAGCCGGTCCGTGGGCGTCAGTTGTCGTTCAGACGAACACAGCCATTCCCGACGGCGCGCAGCTATTAATTCCGGAGCTCCCCGAGACTGGCGGTTGCGGGCTCGCTCATCCCGTCCGACAGAATGAGCACGCCTTGGTAGCACTTAGTGTTGGCTATTCGTACATTGATCTCTCAACAATCAGCAGGTGACTTCCTGGTCCACTCGTTCCAAAACCCGAATAATGGCCGCCAGCCGTGCGACCCGATCGGCGCAAATGTTGCGGATTAGATTTGGATATTGGGTCCATGACTACAGTTTGAAGTCCGAGTCATGGAGGATCAGTCCGTTAAAGGATATTGAGCAATCGAAACGAAAGGTCGAACAAAACGGACAGGTGGCAAAGAAATGGTACTACCCACCGCTGGAGCGTGCTTACGATTCCAAAAAATCTGTAACAGATCGTCCACTTAGAGCTGCAAGCATCTTCTCAATACCAGCAACTCATTCGTTGACCCTTACGAATGACGGTATTGGCGAAAAGCTCGGAGAGTTTTTGATCGCGACGCTTGGGTTGCTCGAGGGGTTACAGCTAATCCGAGAAGAATGGGTACGCTTTTACCAAACAGCAATAGTACCGAATACTCTGTGTGACGTGGTGTGCCACCGCAGAGAATTGGAAGACCGTCTTAGAAATTGCATCGGAATTCTGGACTCAGTCTAGCGACTTCGTTCGAAGACTCATGTTCGGCGTGATACATTGGAGGCTGTTCTCTGAATCGTACTCACATCAATTTGAGCGGTTCAGCGGGCAATATATGGTTCTTGACACATGCTTTCGATTGCACTGTGAGATAGTTGGGGGATCCTCGAAGAAGAAAAGTTCCCATTCCCAACGGCCGGCATTATTAGCTGAATATTACGGTATCCCGGCGCCCTCTTGGTCAGAACCTCGTCCAGGTAGCGGAAGCGACTTGGCCGAATTGCGAAACGAATTGTTTCACGAAGCACAATATGCCCGTCAACCAATCGGTTTTGCACATCCGAAGTTTGTAAACTCGATTGACCTTGAACTTGCCGCCTTCAATACACGGCTGATTCTCGCTCTTATGTCTATCCCATGTGAATATATCCATTCCGATGTGCAGCAACGGCAGACGTACGGCCTCGACCTGGAGTGGTGATCGCCGTGTATACTTACGACGGAATAGATGGTGGCGGCGCTGGCGCAATCTACTTTAAGGATGATTCAACGACGGATAACCTGTTCGTCTCGCTTTACGGGAACGGATCGCTCGCAGGCATCTGCCGGAGGTCATTCTGCCCGACCTGCACCCGGCGCAATGGGAGATTGCCCAGTGTCGAGTGCGCTTTAGGGTCGTCGGGAAAGAGCGATCGTGAGCGGAATAAGGCCAAACTTTGAGCGAGAAAAATCGCAAAAAGATACCCAGGCTGTCTTGGCGTCCTTTTGAAGAGCGCGAAGTCCGCACGAGAGCCGGCCAAAGAAAAATGGCGGAGCCGAAGAGCAGTCGCTTCATTTTTCTTTTTTTGCCGTCAAGGGGGAAGTTCGCTGCAGCTACGGATTCTCGACGAGCATTGGCGGTGTAGTCTGGTTCGCTGCAAGCTGATCGCTCACCTTCTCGATTTCTTTGGACTGCGCTTTGACCGCTGCTGTGAGGGCAGCGATCTCCTTCTCCTGCTGCGCGATGGTCGTTTCCTGCCTCGCCACCGTGGTTCTTAGCTCTTGCACTGTGCCGTGATCTTTTAGGAACTCATTGAGGAGCATGGCATTCACCGCTTCGTAGCGCACCGTGTAGGGCTTCCCTTGTTCGTCGCGGACCACGAGATCGGGATCGACCTTTGCCACCTGTTCGGCTACAAGCCCAAACTGGGGGATAGCCTGCGGATCGAGTTCCTTTTTGTAGCGGAAGGTCACCGGTTGCAGGGAAAGAATAGCCTCGCTCGCCTTGTCAATCGGCTTAATCGCCTCCTTGAATCGGGCGGAGCAAGTGACCGTGCCGAGATGTCCATTGGAATCGATGATTACGCCGACACCTCCAGCAACGGTGGCTCCACTAATGCCGGCGATGAATGTCGCCGTCTGCCTGCCTTGTGTGCCGAGTCGAATGGTGTTTGCTTCGCCCGCGATCCCTCTGTCGAAGATGTCAATATTGTTGCTACCCGTGGTTAGATTCAATCCTGCGTTTGATCCGACAGCGATGTTGTTCTTGCCGGTCGTATTGAGCTTAAGCGCATTTTGGCCGACGGCAGTGTTGTTGCTGCCATTTGTATTGGTGGAAAGCGATCCCTGACCGTCCGCAGTGTTGTAATTCCCAGTCGTGTTGGCTATCAAGGCCATTGCACCGTTGGCAGCGTTGCTGATCCCGGTCGTGTTGGAGTAAATAGCGAAGTAGCCGCTAGCGGTGTTTCCGTAGCCGGTCGTGTTGGCTCCAAGGGCATCCAAACCGCTTGCCGTGTTTTCGTAGCCGGTCGTGTTGGTAAAGAGCGCATACATACCGTTGGCCGTGTTGTAGCTGCCGGTCGTGTTCGACCACATCGCCTCGTAGCCGGTTGCCGTGTTCTGGCTTCCCTCCGTGTTGCCCTGGAGACTGTAAGTGCCAACCGCCGTGTTGTCGGAACCCTGGTCGTTATGAAAGAGCGACCAATACCCAGCGCCGGTGTTCCCGCTGCCTTGGGTGCTCCAGAGAGCAAACGCACCAATCGCGGTCGTTTGAAACAGATCTGGCGAGCATAGAGCAAGCGCATTGGAACCTAGTGCCGTGTTGGAACTTCCGGTTGTAATCAGGTGAAGTGCATCGAAGCCGACGCCGGTATTATCGGTGCCACTTGTGTTGCTGCTTAAAGCGAAAACACCCGTCGCTGTGTTGTATTCACCGTCGCCGTTTGCGATGAGAGCATAGGCGCCTACTGCCGTGTTATCGCTGCCAATGGTGTTACCGGCTAAGGCACGATCCCCGACACCCGTATTCTGACCTCCTGTCGTATCGTAGTAGAGCACATTATATCCAACAGCCGTGTTGTTGATACCACTCGTGAGGCTTAGAAGCGCATCTTCACCCTCAGCAGTGGTTTCGTTGGCATAGCCGCCGTCTGGTGGTGGATCAACGGCAGAAGCGGTGGCAGCGATGGCGGCGGTGGCAAGAAGGAACGCGAGTTTGATTTGTGGATGTAGGATTTTCATAGAAGTTGTACCTGAGTTCGCGAGTCTGAACAGCCGCCCCGCGACGGGTCAAGGCAATTGCAGCCGGTGGATTTTCCCCTTGTGAGTGAACGGCCAAAGCTATAACGTTCGCGCGAACATGCGCACAAGAATTCCCGCCGAGAATTGGGAACGGGCGAAAACTGCACGCGCCTCCGGGAGCTGGCACGAAAGATGGGCATTCCGCAAGGCACGATGCTGGCGCGGGCGAGCCGTGAGCATTACGGCTTTGGAAACGAGCGCCTTTCCCTTCGTTTTCCGTTTCGCACCTAAACGAGAAACGAAGATGCATTGGCTAGGTATCGTTTTATCGATTGCAACGTGGCTTAGCCTTCGTCTTCCAGAACTCCCCGCAACGCGGCATCTCGGATGGCGGTCGTGAACTTCAGATGATCGTCGTTGAAATTGCGGGTCTGCGGTAGTTGCTGCGGTGGATTATCGGCAGTGAATACGCCAAGCTTAATCGCGGTCTTTCGATCAACTCCGCGCCGCTTCATCCCGCTGTTAAAATCAAATGGCGGATACGGCACGCCGAAGCGGCTTATATCAGTCCAAATCGGATCGTTCACGAGCGCGATCATGCGCCCGTCGTAAAGCTGACCGCCAGCTTCGCGCCATCGTCCGTCTGCCGGTTCGCCCGCGATGATGTTTCCGTCGTCGAGGCCGGACCATTGCCGGTGCGTCTTGCGCCAGCCGCCACGAATCAGTTCATCGCACGGCCAGCCGTCTAAGATCGTCTGCCGCTGGCGCGATACCCACTGCCTATAACTCGCCGCGGACTGCGCGCGCGTGTCCAGCTCAAGGTTGATCCGCGCGTCGCTCGAAAGGTCTTTGATCGTGCCGGCTTCCTCTTCGCTCGCGCTGTAACCGATGCTGTCCAAGAACTGCTTCACCTCCAGCCGCGCTTCCGGTAAAGTCATCTTGCCGCGCAGATAACGGCCAATCACATCCGAAAATCGGTCAGCCGAAGCTGCGCCTTCAAGACCAGCGCCTCCGAGCTGAAGATCAGAAAAGTCGCGTTGATCGGTCTTTTCGTGGCTGCTCACTGGACGTAGTTCCAGAAGTCCTGTCCCTGCTCAGCATCGAGATAAGCCACAATGCGACCATGACTCCACGCGAGCGCGAAAGGGGTCGCGCCAGTGTACCCTCCGAAGCCATTTTTCGCGTTGACGCGGACTACAGTCACCCAGACGGGGCGAGCATGCGGACTCGCAACTGCGGGCTGAATAGCTTCGTGACGCGGCTCGCCAACCCACTCAAAGGTAGCGCTGCCGGGATCTTTGAGGATACGCTTGATGAATTCCTGGCCGCGTGCGCGGTAATCAGCGGGCGGCGGAGGGCCGAAATCCGCGGCGCTGGCCGTGCGGAGAATCTCTGAACGCTGCTGCTCGTAAGCGGCGCCGCAGCCGGACAGCACGAACGCGACGATAAGTGTGGGTAGTAGCGTGTGTGGCTTCATGAGAAATGTGGAATGACGGTTAACGCATTCGACACAAAATTAACCGTAGCGTCGAGAAGGAAATGGTCTCCCGACGCGCGTGTCGGACCGCCGACCTTCCGGCGTTTTCGTTGCGGTTCACGCTCCGGCGCTCGGGTACTTGATCCGGTCGTCGATCGTAATCTTTTCGACCACTTGTTTGTCCGCCTGATCGTAAACGTGAATTTCTCCGTCGCTGCCACCGAATCGACCGCGAGCGTAGTCAATCGCCTTTGCCTTCCCGTTAGGTTGAGCAAAGGCGGGTTCGACGCCCGGAGACTCGAAGGCAACCCAAGCGCCCTTGAATTTCTTTGATGGTCGCACTTCGATGATGCGCACGGTGAGGAATCTCGCCGGGGGTTCAGTTGAGTTTCGTGGGCCGCGCCTGAACGATCTCGATCTGCGCGCTATGAAAGCGGAGAATGACCGTTACTTCGGGCGGTTTCTGGGTCGCTGAGCTCATGCGCGTGCTTGAGGATGATCCTCGTTTTGTTCTCGAGGGGGTTCATTTCAATCTTGTTGGGCACCTTGCCGTAGGCGATTTCGACGAAGGCCTTTTGGAGTGTTGGCTCAGGCGAAAAAGCCCAACTGCGCAAAATTGCGTCGATGGTCGTCACGTCTGACCCGCTGCAAACGGATTCAAGCGCAATCTCGATCGCGCGCTTGCGCAGTTCGTCAAATCCCCTGGGCCGTCCCTTGCGATTGATCCGCGCATCCCCTTTGACAAAACCCTTGCCGGTTATACCACCGCGCAGTTTCCCCGTTGTATAACAGCGTGCCATTTCCCCACAAAGGGTAATTGCAAATCACGCAAAAATCCAGTTTTGCCCTCAGTGAGCGCGTTTGAGCGTGCGCTGCTTCGGGGAAGATTCAGGCTTGACTGCGAAATCCCGGCCTGCGCACCATGCACAACAGCCTCGGCAGCAAATTTGCCTCCAACCCTTCAGCAATCATATCTACCGACCCTGCCCACCCGCTATGAACACCTATTTCATTCGCCATACCGCAGACATGGACATCGACGACCAAACGCGCCGTTATCTCTGGGACGAGCGAAAAATCGCGATCCACTTTCCGCACGACGACAGCGGAAACCGGGAGAAGGACAGCCGAGAGCTTGCTCCGGAACGCTATTCCGGTTCAGCTCGAAAGGCTATGCGTGCACTGACGGCGCTCGCAGATTCCGGCGGTTACGTGTGCGGAAGGTATTTCCCGCCATACGAAGACTGCTTGGTTGGATTCGTCGAACCGAACTCGCAAATCGAACTTGTGGAAGGGCGATGGGGAAAAAAGTGGGGACTCGAAGGCCGCGTGGCGGTCCTGAAAACGTTGCCACTTACACGGACGAAGATCGTCAAACCCACTGATTGCGCCGTTATCATGGTAGGGCGTCCGCGACAAGGCACAATTATGAAATGGACCAGCGCCGTAAAGACTATCGAGAACATCGTGGAAGGGCGCCGGAGCGCTCCAGCTGTGATTGATCTTTTCGTCGCTCAACAGGAGATCATGTGCAGCGAAGTGATGAGGCTGCCGGCCGCTGTGGAAGTGGGTCTGCCTTCACTAGCCTGTCTGTTGCTACCAGTCGGTCGTACGATGAAGGACATCGATATTGCCGGGCTAACGGCAGCCGGCAGAAAGATTTTGGCTCAGGTGACATATGCGCCATTGGCGAATTGCCAGGCCAAGCTAGACCGTCTTGTGGCTCACAAAGACCCTGCCACAACTGACCTTGTATTTTTCTGTGACTGCGATTCGGTCGAGACGCGAGAAGGCGCTTTGATCTTTCCCATCCAAAAGGCGTTCGACATGTTTTCGTCGTCCACCCTGGGGAAGGAATGGTTGCGATTCGCTGCGTAAACCCAATTCGTCCGTTCGGGGTCGGCCGTCGATCTCCCAATCCCTTCTCACTCGCGGCACCGGCCACCACTCAGCTCGTATTCGCCGATCCAGGCGACGAACCCATTACACCCACGTCGCCACGGAGCTGCGATGAGCTGAGAATGTCGACCGGCCCTGCGAGTGAGTCCCAATCTACATCCACGGCAAGCCGGTCGAAACGCATGACATGACGTTGACCGACGAGGAGACAGTCACGAATCGCAACATCAACTTGCGCCCAAACCTCGGCTGGAATCTTGTGGCGCATCAGCGTTCAAATGAATCTCCTCAAAGGCGCCTTCCGCCACCGGAAAACCGCCTGGGTGTCTTGCTGAGCGGAACCAATGGACCGTTGGGTCCTGTTCCATATTTTGTCGCTCGGTGTCCAGGTCAACTTCGAGCTCCGTTCCTTCGGGGTATTGAACACTGTTGTCGGCAGTGGGCACCTCTTGTGGAGGAGCGTTAATCACCTGCTGACGCCGAGCAAGCGGGCGTGTCCGCTCAAGGAGCTCTGTCGCGTAGTATTCCAAGGGACGAATTAGTCGAATTCTCATCGTGCGCGAAAAATTGATTGCGTGTCGCGCATCTACTTTGCCTGGAGGAACCCGCGAATCAATCGAGCCTGGGTCGTTGGCGATTTTTATCCCAACGCTTGTTGCCGAGTAAAGCCTGAAAAGCGCAAACGCCCGCAAAAGCCGCGTTCTAATGGATTTCTCGTCACTTCGGAAACGTCGGCAGGCCCGTTGATTTCTAGCGCAACCTTGGGCGTGAACAATTACCCCGAATCAGGTTTGTTTAGGCGGTTTGTCCGCGGCGCGCGAGGGTAGATCGCGTCCGCAGGCCTGCAAACAATGGCCTCCTTCTTGACGAGTTCAGCACAGAACGGACATTTTTTGCTCTCCTGCGCCGTCTTGTAGTCCAGGCAGCCCGACAACCGTGGCCCATCGGAATCGCGTAAAATGGCTGTTAGCTCAATTTGAGAAATCGCCGTACTAGGTCTCGTTCCTTAACGATTTCGTCGACAACTCCTTCCTGGACGCCCAGCCTAAGAAATGGTTTGCTCGCCAGTTCGACCGCGCACAGTAACAACAATGTCATAACCGGGTCGATGGTGTCGTTAGGTACACTTTCAGAGCCATAAAAGTTAATAGGATAGCCTTCTGCCAAAAGAGTCAACTGTTTTCTACCTTCTGCCCACTTCACATTATATAACCGTTTGCCTTCTTCAAGTTCGACCGACGGGCCATCCGCCATTGAATCGAGAGCAACCAGGTCGATCTCGACTTGATCCGATGACGTGCTAACGAGCACAGCATCTCCTTCCAGCGCGTAGAGCATTTCACGAGTGATAGAGGTCCTGCCAGTCGTGCCAACAACCAGTTTGGGCCGTTTGAACTTAAGTTGGTCAAACGACGCAGCTGCTTCGGCGACAATGCTCTTTCGATGCTTCGCTTGCAAAAGTCGCAGTTCGTTTGTCTCAATGACACTTACGGTCATATTAAAGGCGTTCGTTACATGGAACGCAACTTCTTGGCCCACGCTGCCAAATCCCACAACGAGAGCATTCCCACCGCTCAGCTTCATGTCAGGCGTGAAGCGCGAAATATTCTGAATCGCAACCCGCCCGATTTCAGGAGACTCGTAGGCCTTTTTAAAGCTCGATTCGGCGACACTCAGAATTGGAAACTTAGGGTCCCGAATCCGTTTGTCCGCATCCGCGCCCTTCTGTGTTTGCTCTACAGCGCCCACGCAACGCGATCGCACCGACCCCAATTCGGCCTTGTGAATCGCTGGCGCAAAGTAACCACCATCCTCGATTATCATAATTTTCTCACCGAGACTAAAGCTGCGCTGTAGCAGTCCGTTCAGTACTTCATCGACGCACGCCTCGATCGATTGGCACTTCGAAGCTCGATAAACATTCACGCCAAGACTTTGAAGTGAATGTGAGACCTCATCACGACGAGCATACGGATAGGGTTTGGCGACTAAATAAATGTTCCATGCCTTGGCTCCAAGCGTAATTAGAGCATTAACAAACGGAATAAGATCGGACAAGAAATGAAGCACCACCAAAATTGTGAACGCCCCAAGCGAAACAGATTCTTTGAGTTCCTCTGCGTAGCATGAACCCAGCCGTAACTGCCCGAGCAAAAGGTTAGATTTCTTCGGAAGAAGGTCTGTTTTTCCGCCAGCCTCCAGTTGGTTAAGAATATTAAATGCGTCTTTAAGGTTGTGAATGCCATCCCGAAATCCCCGATCTTGCAACTGGCATTCACAATCATAACACAAGCAATCAAATCGTTTTCCGTTCGTGGCAATACACGTTGCAACGTTTGAACGATGGTCCACAAATTTGCCAAACCCGAGTTGCAGGATTCGCCGAGCTACCCGCAACACAAGCAAGGTTCCCTTCTCCGGCCATTCTTGATTGGTAAGTACCGCAGTGTTTCCGGTAATAGACATGCCGGTCTCTGGATCGACCGCGACGCGGGCGCTTGTGAGAATGATTGTGAGGTCCCCTTTGGAAATGTTACGCGCGGCTAGCTCCGCGTCGCTATGTTGGAGAAGAGCGACAGGATCGATAAGTGCACCCGGGAACTTATCACCGAACGCGATCGCTTCTTCACAAGGCCACACGACGAAGAACTGCTGCAGCGAATTGACGATCTTCACGACTTCGCATAGGTCGAAGTTTGTTTGCTCTGTGCTGCAAATCAGAATATGCATTTCAGCTTTGGCGCATTCCGAGGTATGCGTTTTCGAACGAGTAAAGGAAGGCGATGTGGGTCGCGAGGGACGGCTCGTTCCCATCCAATGCTTTTAGGAGAGCTAAATGCAATCTCGGCGGGTCGTTGATTCCCCTGAGAATTACCCGACCGTTCAGGAGCTGTTCGGCGTGGGCGCCGAGCTCGGGGTAATCCGGATCCATCCGCCTAAAAAGGCCGGTTACACCGCAGCGCGTCTCATATTGTGTCTCGAACCAGTGGGCGATCGGTGAGAGAGCGTACGTTAGTTCGAAAGTCCTGGAAACATCAAGATCTTGTACTTCATCGAGATATTCCCGCATGTTTGGAAGGTCACGCACCAATTCCTGGAATACATTCCAGCGTTGCCGGATTAGCGGAATTGCCCCTTCGTACTTATTTTGCTTCGAAGTCGCGGCTATTACTTCTGGATCTTCGGCGAGAGTTACTCCGAAGCTACGTGCAAAATACTGCGGCTTGCTTTGCCAAACAATTGGAAGCTGGAGCCAAGCTCGCCAGATCGTGCGCAGATACAACCTGGTATCCGCCTTAAAGATGTATTTCCAGTCGAACCAGTTCGCGAACTGTTCGGCCAACATCTGCAGAGAACTCCATTCATTTTTGGTGCTCGCATTTAGGTTGTCGTGCCAATATCTCGGCAGTTCACCATCAACATTAGTTAACCGAAATACCGCGTGTGCGGCCTCATGCGTTATCTTCCACCATTCTTCTATTGGCGTGAGCAGCGAGGACGGCGGCAATGCAAGCACATCTTGGTCAAGCCATTGAGGTGAATATGTACCGCCAAACAAAACAAAGCCGGGCCACACCTCAGCAGCCCTTTTGCCTTCGAACAGTCTGTCGAAAATGTAGTGAGGCACGCACGTTGCCGCAGCAACAACCGTTCGGATATCGCATAGAAGCGGTGAGGGCGAATGCGCCAGAGTTTCCGGGTGCAATTCCAGGCCCGCATAGCGTTGATTTATTGCAGCCCGTGCAGCGTCAGCAACCCGGCTTGCTTGCACGCCCGCATGTCGAGCTTTGTGCGGATCGTGCCCAACGAGATGTCCGAGTAAATTGCTAACATACTCGAAGGTGTTGACCATATCGCGATAAAATTCTGTCAAGAGCGGACTGCGGAGACAGGCTGATAGACGCAAACAAAGATCGGATAGGCTTGCTCGTAAACTGTGCGGTCTTACCTGCTCAAGCTTCGTAAAGAGGCTTTGTTCCTCCTTTGTCTCTAGGAACTCATAAGGCGTTACTGACCCCACATATTCTTTGATTGGTTGCTCGTGTATTGGAGTTTCCCAATACGTCGTTGTTCGTGCCAAAGTCTGTGAAACCTCAGGATTGCCCCGAAAATCACACACAAACTTTATTAGATTGGCAACAGTGATGGCGTTTGGCCATGTAAGGAGTAGATCGTTCTTTCCCCAAATGTGTTTGGGGATAATACCCGACTCCCGAATAACCTTCGCGATCGCCCGTTCTGACGCAGGTTGGCATGATATGGTGATCACCGGCTCGACCGATCCTTTTAGCAAGTCATAGGCCCGTGTTCGGTGGACAACCTCGTAAGAAACAAAGGGAAAGGTCGTTGTCTTAGATAAAGCCGGTGATTCGCTCTCCGGCTCACCGCTGAGTCCGCGCAGTTCGCGGACAGTTGCTAAAAACTCGGCAAAATCTGCTCCAGTATCTATTATTAGCAATTCACTGAAGCCTAAGCCGAGAAAAATGAAGACCTTGGGTAGTTTCTCGCGAATCGCTTCTGCGACGCGCCAGCGAGCCTCCCCGTTTTGCGAACCAATAAGTAGGGGGTGAATTTTGGCCATTACCGCGATAGCGGCTGGTGCGGTCGTCAGCGTCTCTTCAAATACGCTCTTAGATGAATTCTGATGAGCAAAAAAGCGAAACGGTGCGGACTCATTGACGTTACGATGCAGAACAACTGCGTAGGGCGTATTTAGGCTTTCTATCGTTCGCACTGCTGCGACATCAAAGTGTCCGTATGTGCTAAAGTAGGTGGCCTTATTAGATACGCCGCTGAGTGAGTCAATGACTTCGAACTCTTGGCCGACTCTCGTCCTGATGAACGCAAGTTCAATTCCCCAGTTCGCGACATTGGTCTCGATACTCATCCATTACCTCTGATGGAAAATGCGAAAGGCCGGCACGACTACCGGCCTCTCACAACATACCTGGCGGACCGCCAATGTTTAGTTCGCCTTTTCAAGCTCTGCCATCAGTGCCCGCACGCGCGCTCCATCAGGGTCGCTTTTAGTAAAACCGTCTGCTGCCGCTTCCCAACAATTTTCCTTCGGTTGTACGTCCCCAACGGCCTCCGGCAAGTTCACACCGTCAGGGTGGCGGCGTGCGCGGATTCGCACGAGCTCGGCAAATTTGGCCGAAAAAAAAGCACTTGGAATCAGTCGTTTCAATGTCACCCCCTTTCGGTGCATTCAGCGCGAACGACCTCAACAACAGTTCGCGCGTTGTGAGAAAAAGGGATGCGGATAATGACAGGTTGGAAAGGCAAGTCAAGTATTCTCCGCCTTGGAGCATCCGAAGCGAACGCAGCTTCGACTGCTGCACAAATTGTGCAGCTACCGTGTTTTGCGCGGCGGCGATCGGCGAGCACCATATGGCGCGTACAGTGTCGGACGAGGCGAGTCAAGGCCAAATTGATTTTATTTTGCATTTACAAGAAACCGCAAATTCTAATACGCTTCCAGTGGATCGGATCGCCCGCCCATTCCGGTTATTTCCTTGCCATCAAAGTTTTCCGGCTCATTCCGTGCGCTGCGTTGGAAAGTGGATGTCGTCAGGATTGTAGGACGGGGAATCTGCGGAAATGAATTTTAGGCGACTGGACCCCCTATTGATGACCTGGTGAACAGCCCCAACCGGAATAAATACAGCAGATCCGGGCTCAACGTGAAACTGTTGATCGTCGATGATCACGTGCCCGCGACCTTCAATGAAATAATAAATCTCCTCCATCATCTTGTGGTAGTGAGCTCGCGATGAGTGGTTCTGATCGATGAAGATAGTTGCTAGGCTGATCAACCGGGAGTCGGACACGGCAGAGTTGATCAGATCCAACGCTCCGCCGCAGAGGTCTGGCTCTTCTGCGACGTCACATTCGCGGACAAACAGACGCGGCACAATCACAGTGTCCCAAAGCTTGTTGCCACTGCCATTGCAAGGTCGCTATCGCACCGCACGTCGAGGACACCGGCGCAAGAGAGGCTAGGCTCCGTGCAGGCGGGGAATTCCTCTGCGATTATCCGGAGCGGATTCGCTGGATGGCGTGAATTGTTCTCGGGCATCCGCGTAGGATGATGGAATTCTTCGGACCGTCAAGAAGCTGCTACGGCTTCAAGTATTCTCCGCCCACCGTCGAATGTTCGGCCTGCTTCTCTGGGTCGAGGCTGCCCACAATCTTGCCCGCTCCGCCGCGTGGACGAGCGAACCGGACGGCACTATCATCCTTGGACCGCCTTTTTTTACGGCGATCCATCGAATCTTGCCTTCGCCGATCAGGCGATAGACGAGGCTTCTTTTTAGGCCAAATCGGGCTTCCAAATCGGAAAGCCTAACGAATTCTGGTTCAGCTTGTTTTCCCATGTTTGCACTCTGCCACCCGCGTCTGAGCGGCCTTCTGCGTGGTGTAAATCGGCGTTAAAAGGGCGCCGTTTTCGAGGAAAACGGTCTCTCGAAGTCTGTCTAGATACGGAGCGTCGGGAGCGTGCCGATCGCAGAGCGGAGTGTCTCCGCCTCGTGGTGGGTGTAACGAATGTTCATGTCGGCAGAGGCGTGGCCGGTGAATTTCTGCCGCACTTCAACTGGAACGCCCGCGTTCGCCATGATGCTCGTCAGCGTGTGGCGAAAGCTGTGGAAGGAAAGCGTGTTAACGGTCCGGCCCGCCTCGCCAGTGCGCTCCCGCGCCACTTCCCCTCGGACGTTTGCGCGTTCCATGATCCTTTTGAACGCCATCGAGAGCCCGGACTTGCCGCCTGCGCGCTTCCCAGCCAATGAGGGAAACACAAAAGCCTTGCCGCTGTCGGGCGCTGGCGGTTCCAAAAGGAAATCATGCAGCGAATCGTGCATCGGAATCTTGATGCGCTGGCGGTTCTTGCCCGCTCGGAACGAAATCCATTTGTCTTGCAGGTCGATGGATTCCCAACGGAGGTTGGCAACGTCCTGGAGCCGCGCTCCGGTATAAAGCGCGACCATCGTTGCTCCGCGCCAGTCGCCGGAAGCGGCTTTCAGAATGGCCTTCACCTGATCGAGATCGAACGGGTGCCGCGTGGATTCGCTGTCGGTGTCGAGCAGCTCGACCGCCTCCGCCGGATTGTGCGTAATCAAACCCTGTCGCCGCGCAACGTTGAAGGGCATCCGCAGGTGCTTCACGGCAAAATTGCAGGTGCGCGGATGTTTCCCCGCCTCGATCTGTGCGTCCCGGAAGCGTTGAATGTCGCGCGGCGTGATCTGGTTCAGGTTTCGCTTGGCGCGCTCGCCTAACGACGCGAGAAAACTCTCAACGGTGTATTTGTATTTGGTGAACGTGCCGGCCGCCTTCGCGGCCTCTTTGCCTTTCAGCCAATCCCGCAGCCAGTTTTCGGCAGTGTAGAAGCGTAGCGGCTCGCCCGTCGCATGCTCGACCAGTTCGGAAATCAACTCACGGGCACGCGACTCGGTGAGGCGTCCGCTCTTCGATTCCTTCGACGCGTATTCCAATGTCCGACAAAACTGCAACGCCTTCTCACGATCCGTTTGCTTCGTTGACTTGAACGCTCGTTTGCCGCTCGGCAGCCGGTAGGCGCAATACCAATAGGGAGACTTCCCGCGTGGGTCTTTGTGAATGCTGGCCATTTGGTCATAAAATAGATCATAACGTCCGAGGATGTGCAAGCAGATTCTGCAATGTCCATTTTCCATCGACCTAACGACTTTTCAAAGGGCGTGAAGCGAAACGGGGGTTCGATTCCCCTCACCCGCTCTTTTCGCTCGAGTGAGCCGACCTTCGAACGACGGCCTCAGCCAAGGCCGTAAATGCGGACCGCTTGCTGTTTCCCCTTCAGTTTTCGTTCGCCCAGGTCGACTAATTTCTCCGTCGTTGACAGGCGCTCGGCAAAATCGGCGGAGAGCAGAACCTTCTGGTTGAGTTCCTTCATGACCGATTCGAGACGGAAAACCGTGTTCACGACATCGCCGATGATGGTCGCGTCGCGTTGCGCGTCGAGGCCGACGTTGCCACAGGTGACCGAGCCGAAATGGAGCGCGATCCCGACCTGAAACGGTTCGCCACTGGCCCACCTTATTCCGTCCGCGAGCCCGAGGAGGTCGTGGGCGATCTGCAGGGTCGCCGCGCAATCGACCTCTCCTTCCCCACCGCTCCAGTAGGCGAGGAGCGCGTCGCCGATGAATTTGTCGATCGTCCCGCCGCTCTTCGTCACGAGATTACCGGCCTCGCGAAACCAGACGCCGAGCTGCTGCGCGAGATGCGAGCTGGAAATCTTCTCCGCCATGCTGCTGAAGCCGCGAATATCGCAGACCAACAATGCCACTGGCCGAATGGCGGAAGGGACGCCGGCCATCGAACCGGCAAGGGTGGCTTCGAGATGAGCGCTGGAGAATTCGTCTTCAATTTGCTCGAAGACGAGTTCGTTCTTGGCAATCACGATGCGCGCCCCGGGAGCGAGGGTGGTTGGCATCACGACCCGCTGCTCGTTCACCAAAGTGCCGTTGCGGCTGCCGAGATCGATGATTTGATATTGATAACCGTCGTGACAGCGGACGAGCGCGTGCTGGCGCGAAACGAGCGGGCTGCCACTCAGGCAAACGGTATTGTCACTCGTGCGTCCAATCGTGGCGGTGTTGCCGATCGTGAGTTCGAACGGCTCGCCGGCGAGGGGCGTGACTCGAAGTTTGGCGGGCATGGCGACGTTGGCAGTATGTTGCAGCAAATCGCGTGCGACAAGCAGCGATGAAAGGTTGAAGCGATGAACGGTTGAAGCGATAGAGCGATAACCCGGCCGGTTTTTCGTCGTTTCAACTCTTCAACTCCTGCACGCCCTGAAGCGCTCCACCGTTTCCAAAATGACGTTCGATCACTACGAAGTGCTGACCCGCGAAGATGGCTCGCCCTTCGAACTCGGGCGGGGCGCGATGGGAATCACCTACAAGGCGTTTGATACCAACCTGCGGGTAAACGTCGCGCTCAAAGTGATCAACGCGAAGTATCTCGAAAGCGAACTCGCGCAGCAACGTTTCTTGCGCGAGGCGCGGGCCGCGGCGCAGTTGCGGCATCCGAACGTCGCCTCGGTCTTTCATCTCGGCACGAGTCGCGACGCGTTCTTCTACGCGATGGAGTTTGTCGACGGCGAGACGGTCGAATCCTTCATCAAGCGCGAGGGACCGATCGATCCCGCGATTGCCCTGCGCATCACGTTGCAGGTCACGCGTGCCCTGGCGGCTGCGGAGAAACACCATCTCGTCCATCGCGACATCAAGCCGGCGAATCTGATGCTCGTCAGGGAAGACGACGATTTTATCGTCAAGGTGATCGATTTCGGCCTCGCCAAATCGATCAGGCACAACGAGAACGACGACCTCGCGACGCTCTCCATGGGCGGATTTGTCGGCACGGCGCATTTCGCCAGCCCGGAGCAGCTCGAGGAGAAGGAGATCGATGTTCGTTCGGACATTTATTCGTTAGGGGTAACGCTCTGGTACATGCTCGTCGGCCAGGCGCCCTTTGCCGGCTCGCTCGCCCAAGTCATGAGCCAGCATCTGCACAAACCTCCTCCGATCGAAAAGTTGCAGAATTTCCCGGCTCGTGTGCGAGCCGTCGTAGGCAGCATGATCGAGAAGGATCCGGCCAGGCGGCCGCAAACGCCGGCTGCGCTCCGCGCTGAATTGGAGAAATGCCTCGCGGAAATTCCGACGACTCCGAAAACGGACGAGCAGGATTTTCCCACCGCGGTTGAAGCGACGCCGCCGCCTCTGCCAGCGGAGATTCCGCCCGCTGCCACCCACAAGTCCTCGAGCGGGATCGTCTGGTTGGCGATCGCGCTCGTCATTCTGGGTGTGGGGGGGTCGTTCGCATTTTGGAAAATGCGCTTCAGCGGGGAGACGGTCGCGCTCCCGCGGGCCACTTCGCCACCCTCGACCGCCGCCACCGCGCCGCCCGTTGTCGCTCAAGCCACCGGCACTCCTCCGCTCGAGACAGCGTCGCCCAAGGCTTCGTTAGGCAAGAGACCGGAGCTGACGAGAGCAGCGATCGCCGAGGCGGAAAAATACGAAACGGCGGGAGACTGGCCGAGAGCCGTGACGGCTTACGTGCAGTTGCAGAAAAATTTCCCGCAGAGCGACGTGGGCCGGGTGCGCCTCGAATTATTGCTCAGCAAACTGCAATCGGAAAAAGGCGCCTTACGGGACGAGAATTTCGATGCGCTGCGCGTTCCGCTGACCGAAGCGGCCAAACTTGACGTCGTCAGCGCGATGGAAATTCTCGGCGACTTCCTGCGCAAGCGCGATCCGAAAGCTTCCTTCGACTGGCTCTGCGCGGCCGCGGCGCGCGGACGCGCGCATGCGATGGCAGAGGTTGGTCTGCGTTACTCAAATGGCGCGGGAGTGGAGCACGATTTGGTGAAGGCGGCGCAATGGTTCGAGCAGGCGCGGGCGGCCGGCGACGTGAGCGCGGGAACCCTGCTCGCCGAATGCTATCTCTACGGCAAGGGCGTAACCAAGGACGAAACAAAAGCGGTTGCTCTGCTGCAGGACGCGGCGGCCGCACGGGATCCGCGCGCCATGGATCAACTCGGAACTTGCTATCACAAGGGGATCGGGATCGCGGGGAACGATCGCAAAGCCTTTGAGCTCTATCGCACGGCGGCAAATTTGAATTATCTCGATTCGGTCGGGAATCTTGGGGTGCTCTACCTGACGAGCGACGCAACGGATCTCGGAAAAGATGAAGCCGCGCGCACCCGAAAGGCCGTCGATCTTTTTCGCGGCGGCGCGCGGCGGAACAACGCCTTTTGCATGTATCTTTACGGACGCTGCCTTGAGCTCGGCACCGGGGTCAACGCCAATCCAGCCGAAGCGAGTGAATGGTACCGGCGCGCCGCTGAGGCCGGTAATCGGCCAGCCCAGGATTGGTGTCGTCAGCACAACGTTAGTTTCAACCCCGAAGAATCCAACTGAGGGGATCGGGGATTTCGAATCAAATAACCTTGTCACGTGCTGGCGACCGGCCTAAAACTCGTGGCGTTATGAAGATTCCGATGCTCAAAACTTCCTCGCTGATGGCCGCCGCGTCGATCCTGGCGACAGGCTGCGCCGATCTCACTCCGCTGCAAAACGCCGGTGTTTTCGGGGCCGCCAGTGGCACCGCCGCCGGGGGAATCGCGCGCGCCTCGGGGGCGAGCGTAGGCGAATCGGTCGCGATTGGCGCCGCCACCGGGGCGGTGGTCGCCGCCGTCACCTACATCATCGCGAAACACCAGGCGACGGAGCGCCAGCACCGCGTCGCTGAGGAACGCGCCCGGCGCGCTTACGCCGCCATGTCGGCGAAACGAAAGAGCGACATGAAGTCGCGCAAGACGCGCTATATCGCGGTCGACACGGAGAAGAATGACCAGACCTCGCCCCAAGCCAAGAAGAGCGTCATGATCTGGGACACCCAATCGCAGGAGGTGGTGGGCAACAACGTTTACGATGTGAAAAGCCCGCCCGCAGTTGGTTCAACTGCGAAATTCGACACCTACTCGGCGGAGTACGTTGGCTCGGGAAGCTAAGTCGTTAGGGCCTAACGAATCCGCCAGTCGCCGGGAAGCGGTGATCTTCGATCGGCAGTTTGCGCCGGTTCACGGGTCGCGCTCCCGGCTACGAACACTCGCCTCGCAGGATCGGCAAGATAGGTTCAATTCCCGCCGCCAAAGAAGCGTTTGAAAGATTGCAGGATGCTGCGCGGGACTTCCTTTACCTTTTGTTGCATCTCTTCGACTCGGCGGCCGAGCAGCGTCGGGCTGCCGCCGTGCACCTTGCAATATCCGCGCGGCACTCTGTCGATCGGAAGATCGATCGTGTAGGCGGTACCGGCCGCGACACAGCCGCTGGTGGCGAGCGCATTCGAGATGGAACAGACCGTCGCCTCCTGCATCGCTACCGGAGATTTGAGCGGCTCCGCCGGGTAGCGGTCGGCGGCTTTCATCATGACTTGCGTCCAGACCGGCAAGGCGAGAGCCGCGCCGTATCCGTGCGGGATAATCGTGGTCGGCCGATCGAAGCCAACCCAGACGCCGCACGTTATCGAGCTGGTGAAGCCGACGAACCAGGCGTCCTTGAAATCGTTCGTCGTGCCAGTCTTGCCGGCCGCGGGAAGATTGAAGCCTAACGAACGCGAACTCGCGGCCGTGCCTTTGATCAGCACTTCCTCCATCAGTTCGGTCGTCATCCAGCTCGCGCCCGGGTCAAGGACTGGCAGGGTAACATGCGCGGCGCGATAAATCGGCTTGTGCTCCGGGTCGTCGATCCGCTCGATGATGTAGGCCTGTTTGCGGACGCCGGCGTTCGGAAAAACGGTGTAGGCGTCAGTCAAGTCCTTCAGGTCAGTCTCGAAAGAACCGATGTAAATGGCGGCGCCGTGCGGGATGTTGTTGCCGAGGCCGAGCGTGCTCGCGATTTTTTGCGTGTCATCGAGCCCGGCAAACTCACCCACCCGCACGCTCATCGTATTGCGGGAATGGATCAACCCGTAGGAGGCCGGCATGATTCCGCCGTAATGCCCATCAGAGTTGGCCGGCGACCAATTGCCCGCCCCTTGCACCTCACCGGGTTGGAGCGGCCCATCGCTCACCGCCGCACCAGGCAGGAGTCCATGAGTGAAGGCGAGCGTATAAACGAACGGCTTAAAGGCCGAGCCGATCTGGCGATTCGCCGGCGCGAGCGCACGATTGAATTTGCTCTGCGAATAATCGCGGCCGCCGACGAGGGCGCGGATGCCGCCACTGTTGTTGTCGATCGCGACGAGCGCGCCTTCGAGGTAAGGCATGGCGTTGTCCTCGCCTTCCGCGGAGACGCGATACTGCGACTTGAGCGGATGATGAAATCCGGGTTCACGCTCGATTTTCCCGAGCTGTTTGTCGATCGCGTCGGCGGCGGCCTTTTGCACCGCGGGATCGAGCGTGGTGTAGATAAACAAGCCGCCGTTGTCGATCTGGTCCGGCGTGAGGAGGAGGTTGAGATCGCGCTGCACCGCGTCCATCGCGTAGTTTTCCTGGATCAAGGTGAGGCGTCGCGGATGCGAATTGATCCTCTCGTGTTTCGCCTGCTGCGCCTGCGCGGAAGTGATTTCCTTCAATTCGTGCATCCGATCGAGCACCGTGTCGCGCTGGATCGCCGCTCCTTCCGGATTCTTAAGCGGTGAAAAACGATTGGGGCTGCGGATTAATCCAGCGAGCAGAGCAGATTCCGAAAGATCAAGCCGGGCCGCGCTTTTCCCAAAGTAGGATTGCGAAGCGGTCTCGACCCCGTAACAACCGGAACCGAAGTAAATCCGGTTCACGTAAAGCTCCAGAATCTGGTCCTTGGTCAATTCGCGTTCGATGCGCATGGCGACCATTGCCTCAAGCAGTTTCCGGCTGAGATTACGCCCGCCTAATGGCAGGCTGTTGCGCGCCAGTTGTTGGGTAATGCTGCTGGCACCTTCCTTGGCCGATCCGCTCATGATGTCGCGCACCAAGGCGCGGGCAACCCCGCGCCAGTCGATCCCGCCGTGTTCGTAGAAGCGCGTGTCCTCGCGCGCGAGAAGGGCCTTGATGAAAAGTGGCGAGACTTGTTTCAACGGAACCTTCAGGCGATTCGCGCCTGCCAGACGGCTGTAAATTTTGCCATCGACATCGAAGACCGTGTTCCGCTCCGGCATGGTGCCGAGGCGTTTCAGGTCGAAGGTCTGGGCCCAGATCGCGTAGAAGGAAAGCACCGCGGCAATCCCAGCCAGTGGGAGCGCGATGACGAAGAACGCCAGGACCCAGCGCCAGCCGCGGCGTCGCTTGCGGTTGCGGGACGTTCCTGGGCGACGGGCCGTACGCGCGAAGAGTTTCATCGTTGAAGGGTTAAAGCGTTGCAGCGTTGCGGCGGCGGCGCAACGCGACAACTGAACCGCCTCAACGCTTCATCGCTTTAACGCTGCAACGTTCCTCAAAAACGCAGCTTCACCGGCTCGCCATGCTGCCCTTCATTCGCGCAGGGCGCATTAATCGGCACCCCGGCGTCGGCATCGTTAGGCCGAACCAGCTGACGCTCGATCAGGTAGCGCTCCACTTCCTCGCCGCTCACGTCCGCCAGCATTTCGCCGTTCACTTCCACACAGGGCGAGAGCGGCTGTCCGCTCTTGCTTTCCATCTCCCAGCGGAACGCGGGATTCTGAATGATGTCCTTTTCGGTGTAGGGGAGATCGTATTTGGCGAGCACGGCGCGCACGCCGCCGCTCCAGCCGCAATGAGTCTTGAGGTAGGCTGTGATCTGTGGCTTTTCCATGCGCCCAAGGTAACACTCGCGCCGGCTTCGGCCACCAAATTTACCGACGAGCCTACAATTGCGCAATCCGATAACCGCGCGCCCGCAGCAGAGCGAGGACGCCGTTCGGCCCGCCCATGTGCGCCGCCCCCACGACCACAAAGTAAATATGGCCGCTCCCTAGGTACTCTTCAATCTTCGGGATCCACCTCCGATTGCGGTCATCGAGGATTCTCTCGCCAAAAACTGGAAATTCGGCGTAGTCGCGTTTCGCGGCGGCTGCGAGCGCTTCAGCATCGCCACGCCGCCAGGCGGCAATGTCCTGAGCGAAGCGAGAGCCCTCGTCGCAATGAATCAAGGTGATAAGGAGCACAGCTTCCCCCTGGCGATCCGTCAGGCCAGAAAAGACCTCGAGGTGTTCCTGGTATGTTTCCAAACCGGAAAACGGCTTGTGATTCATGGAGGCGCGATGCGACAGATAATACTCCACCCCAAGGGATTGAACCAAATTTCCCTCTCCCGGCAGCGATATCTTTGAAGAGAGATACCAAGGTTTATAATCGGAGTAGGTGGCTTCTGGTACACCCAGATGCCCGAAGATCCTTTGCAGGTAGGCGTAGGTGCGCGGGTCGACATGGTTCCTAAGGCTGTCGCCATGGCCGTAGCGTCCACTTCTATCGAATCGATTTGCGAAGGATCCGGGCCCAATTTCAAAAACCAACCGTTCGGAAGCTTCGAAAGCCCGATTATAGGCGGATGGCAAGGGATAATCCGAACTACGCAGCGCGTGGAAGGATCCGCCTAGGTAAGCAGTGCCGCCTCTTGGTCCGGTGACTTTCCAGACGCATTGACCCAACGTGCTCGAGGTGACCGCGCACCCGAGACAGATCAGGACGGCAACTTTACCAATATTTCCGGCGGAATTCACGGCTTGGGTGTAGCATTAACGCTGGTGGGGCACAACTTCCTTGCAGGCTCCGCCCGATCTATTCTAGGGTTAGAGGTAAGCATTTTTCTCGATGAAAATTTTTTTCCTCGCCAGCCTCGTCTTCGCATTCGTCGCCCGCAATCTCGCCTCCGCGCCCGCCGTGCAGGAGCCTTCGATCGATAACCTGCTCAAAAAACTGCCGCCGCCGGAGAAGGTCATGCAGAACCCCATCGATCAAGCCTTCCAGTTGGACGATCCGATTCTCCTCGACCCTTTGGCAAGAAAGATTCAGGACGCGCTAAGACATCGAGATCTGCCCGCCGCCACCGCAGCGGCGAAAAAGTTAACTCAGCTTCATCCGGCTAACCCTGCAGCGCACTGTCTCCTGGCCATCACTCAATGTCTGTGGCGCGATAATAAGTTGGCCGAAAAAGAACTTCAGGAAGCGATCAGATTAGATAGTCGTTTTGCCTTCGCTTACCTGCTGCTTGGTTCGGTCCAGGGAGCGCAGAAACACTGGACCGCTGCGCTCGCGTCCGCTCAGCGGGTCGCGACTTTGCAACCAGGAAATGGCGCAGGCCTTTTTTTGGTCAGTTTTTGCCAGGAAAAGCTTGGCCATAAAGCCGAAGCGCTCACGGCCGCTCGTAAGAGCGCAGAGTTGGCGCCAGCCTACAACGGCGTCTGGCTACAATTAGCGGTCGCGGAAAAGGCCGAGGGTCACACCAGCGAGTGTCTCCACGCCCTCAATCGTGCGCTCGAAATCTCGCCCGATAACAGCTATCTCTTGGAAGTCATCGGCTACAGCTACATCAATCTCAACCGGCTCTCGGATGCCATCCCGCCACTCGAGCGCGCCGTCTACTTCTGGTCCCGCAACTATCTTCTCCAGGCTCAGCTCGGTTTTTGTCTCGAAGAAACAGGCCAACTTCAAGCCGGGATCGAACATTTGCACAAGGCGATCCTCATCGCGCCGGGCTATGCGCCGGCTTGGGAACACATGGGCCTTGCCTTCGTTAAACTAGAGCGCCACCGCGATGCGATTGACGCGTTCCAGCGCGCAACCAGGTTGCGCCCGCAATACAAACTCGCTTGGCAACACCTGGCGGAAGAATACCGCCGCGAAGGCCGCAACGCCGAGGCGCAACAGGCGGATGCGCGGGCGAAAAGCCTGACGACAACGCAGGTGGCCATTACCGCGAAGAGTAAGTAGCGAGTGCGATTCGCTACTCGCGCTTCGGCCGGAGGAGCGGGAAGAGGATCACGTCGCGGATCGATTCCGCGCCGGTCAGGAGCATCGTGAGGCGATCGACTCCGAGGCCGAAGCCGCCCGCTGGCGGCATCCCGTGTTCGAGGGCGAGGAGGAAATCTTCATCGAGCTTTTGCGTTTCCTCGCCCGCTTGTTCGAGCAGGCGCCGGCGTTGCACAAACGGGTCGTTCAACTCGGTGTAGCCCGGCGCGATCTCCTGGCCGTTGAGGATCAACTCGAAGACGTCGACGAGCGAATCGTCCTCCGGGTTTTGCTTCGCCAGCGGCACCAGTTCCTTTGGACAGTGCGTCACGAAAACCGGATCGAAGGTTTTTTCCTCCACCAGCTTTTCAAAGACATGCTGGGTGACTTCGAAGTCCGCCATCTGCGCTTGGACTTCGACCCCCAGATCGCGGCATTTTGCGCGGCGTTCCTCACTCGTTAGGCTAAACCAATCCGAGCCCGCTACTTCGCCGACGAGATCGCGGTAACGCGCCCGGCGCCAGGGTCTGGCCAGGTTGAGGGTGCGCGTCACGTTGCCCTCTGCGTCGCGATGTTCGATTTGCAATGATCCACCAATCGTCGTCGCGAGGTGGCAAATCAGGTTCTCGACCAGGTCAGCGATCTTTCCAAAATCCGCGTACGCCCAATAGGCTTCGAGCATGGTGAACTCCGGATTGTGCCGGCGCGAGATGCCTTCGTTGCGGAAGTTCCGGTTCACCTCGAAGACCTTGTTGAATCCGCCGACGAGCAATCGCTTGAGGTAAAGCTCCGGCGCGATGCGCAGGTAAAGATCAAGCCCGAGCGCGTTATGATGCGTGCGGAACGGCTCCGCCGCCGCACCGCCCGCGACGGTTTGCAGCATTGGCGTTTCCACTTCCTGAAATCCGCGCGATTCCATGAAGCGCCGCATTTCGCGCAGGATCGCGATCCTTTTCGCGAAGATTTCGCGCGAGCGCTCGTTCGTCACGAGATCGAGGTAACGCTGCCGATAGCGTGTCTCGACATCGGTCAGGCCATGCCATTTCTCGGGCAGCGGCCGCAAGCTCTTGGCCAGCACTTCGAACTTGTGCACTTTCAAGGTCGGCTCGCCGGTCTTGGTGAGGAAACAACTTCCCTCAACTCCGATGAAATCGCCGATGTCGAGCAGGCCGAACGTTTCCATCGCCTCCGGCCCGAGTTCCTTCGCCTGCACATAAATCTGGATGCGCCCGCTCGCATCGCGCAGATCGAGGAAGTGGCTCTTGCCCATGTCGCGATGCGCCGTGATTCGCCCGGCGGCCCGCAGCCTTTCGTCCTCGGCAAATCTTTCGCGCACTTCGCCAATCGAACCGCTCGTCTCGAAACTTTGGCCGAACGGCGCCACCCCCCGCGCGCGCAACGTGTCCAGTTTCTGGCGCCGAAGCGCGATCAACTCATTTTCTTCGTCCATCGTGTAGGCGCGGCCGGGTCGACCGCAATCGGCCGCCATGGTCCGCGCCAGGCGCACCGAATGTAACCGGGATTCCGAAGCTGCACAGATTTTCTCCACCTGCAGGAGGTTCGCGACTTGCTCCGGTCGATTAATGGGTTCAAGGAAGAGGCTCCGTTCGAAACAGAATTATGCAGCGCATTTCAAAAACGACGCGACGATGGCTTCCCGCAATCATTCTTCCTTTCGCCTGCACCGTTCTGGCAGGTTCGGTTCGGGCCGACGATTCGAAATCAATCAAGGGGTTTCGCGACGCCATCGTGGCGCTTGCGCCTGACGTTGATCCGGCGGAAGCGCAGCTCGTTTCCGAAACCGCCCACCAGACGGCGCGCCGGCTGGCCAAGGAGTGGCGCGTGGTTCCACCGGCAGACTTCCAAAACTTCCTCATCCATATTGGCGCGCGACAATACGGCTATTGTTTTCATTGGGCGCGCGGCATCGGTGAGCAGCTCCGAATGCTTCACCTCAAAACGCTGGTCCTGTATTGGGCCGCGGCCGACCCCGGAACGAATCTGGAGCACAATTGCATTGTCGTTACGGCCCGCGGGCAGCCGATGTCCGATGGCTACATCATCGACGGCTGGCGGCAGTGCGGTCGCTTGACGTGGTGGCCGGTGAAAAAAGATACCTATCCGTGGAAGGAACTTCCGAAAGAAACCGCCTGGGTACGGAATGAAGTTACTCCGGTCAGCCGGAAATCGCGACGCGTCCCCGTTCGACCGCAAGCTGCGGCTTCGCTCGATCGCTCCCACGCGCCGCCTAGCGCGGACTAGGCTCACTCGAGAAGAGCGCCGGGTCCTGGCGGAAGAACCGTTGCAATTCGCCATATAATCGCGGACGCCGTTGGCGGAGTGCGAGCGGCCGCTCGAAGAATGCCTCGGTCGCGACGGCAAAAAACTCCGCGGGATTGGTCGCGCCATAGCCATCGAGCAAGGTCGGGATGCCAGTCTCATCCGCCGCCCGCAGCGCCGCGAATTCGACCTTCATTACTTCGGCCCAGGCCCGCTTGTCGTCCCGCGAACCGAGCGCCGGCACGCCGTCGGCCGCGGAATCTTCGAAGTCGAGCTGATGCGCGAATTCATGCAGGACCAGATTCTTTCCATCCGAGGGATCGAGCGCGCCGCGTTTCGCGGCGTCCCAGGCCAGGACCATCGATCCCATCCCGCGACCCGTCTCACCCAGCCGGCCTTGTTTTCCTTCCGACCAAACCACGCCGTCCACCGGGCGGTTCTCTTCCACCACGTAGCCCGAGGGATAGACCAGGATTGTCAGGAGCTGCGGAAAGTAATCGGTCTTGCGATGCAAAAGGAGCAGGCACGCCTGGGTCGCGATCGTGACCCGGATTTCGTCCGTCAATTGCAACCCGCCACAACCCTCGAAGCGCTTCTCGGCCAGCAACACCTGCACATGGCCGAGCAACTCCTTTTGGTCGGCCTCGGGGAGCCGGGCAAAGAACGGCACGTTGTGCGCGATGATCGCGCGCCATTCCTCCGGCACCGGCTGCTCCCGCAAACGGCGTCGCTGTCGCTCTTTCAAAACCCTGAACATCAGGTCACGACTTTAGCCTCGGCCCTGGAAACCAAAAAAAGAATTTTCGGAGGAGAGCCGCCCGGCCTAACGAATCGAGAAACCGATCAGCGTTCTCCGAAAACGTAGATCGCGATACCGGCCGCTGGGAAACGTCATAAGACGCTATTTTCGTCTCGAATTCATCTTCGCTTGCCTAACAAACCGTGGGAATGGACTCGACCCGGGAATTAACCAATTGAATCCTTGCTGACGCGACGTCGTGTTGCGGCTAGGAGAATTCGATGCGCGAATCCGTTGGAATCGTTGGCGCCGGGGTTTCGGGCCTGACCTGCGGCGTGCTTTTCGCCGAAGCGGGCTACCACACGCGTATCTTCGCCGAGGAAACCGGTTCCCGGATTACTTCGGCTGCTGCCGCCGCAATCTGGTTTCCCTACGACGCGGAGCCAGCCGCGGCGGTCATCGCATGGTCGCTCGAAACCTTTGATGTCCTGCGGGAATTGAGCCGCATGCCGCAGAGCGGCGTGTCGATGATCGAGCTGCGCCATTTTTCACGCACCGGCGAGATCGAAATTCCGTCGTGGTCCATCTCGTTAGGCGCGCGGCGGCTTCCAGCTTCCGTCCTCCCAAAATGCTTTACGAGCGGGTTCGCGCTCGAGGTTCCCCTGACCGACACGACGCGCTATCTCAATTATCTCACCGCGCGTTTCCGCAGCGCGGGCGGCGAAATCCGCGACGGGGTTCACTTCGAAAAGCTCGAGGATGTGGAATGCGCCTGCTCGCTGCTGGTCAATTGCGCCGGCGTGGGAGCCAGGGCGCTCGTGCCCGATCCGGAAGTCGAGCCGCATCGCGGCCAGGTCGTTGTCGTCCCAAAAATCGCGCTGGCTCACGCGGTGGTTTGCGACGACCCACCCCTCATGTATGCGATCCCGCGCCCGAACGATTGCGTCTTTGGCGGAACCAACGAGCGAAGCGCGGATCGCCAGCCTGATCCGGCGCAAACCGCCCGGATCATGACGGAGTGCAGCCGCGTCCTGGAGATCGCGCCGCCCGAAATCCTAAGCGTGCGCGTCGGTCTACGACCGTTCCGGGGCGCCGGAGTTTGCCTGCGCACAGAACAGCTAAGAGACGGTCGTCGCGTCATTCACAACTACGGCCATGGCGGCTCTGGTTTTACGCTTTCCTGGGGTTGTGCACGCGCAGTCCTCGCCCTCGCCGCGACTCGTTAGGCAAGGACGCGCGTCACAACAAAGAGCATTCCGCGTCTGGCGCCGGGCGATCTCTCTTCCCAGCTTGCATCGCCTTCGCCCCTTGCTCGAGAAACGCACGTGCCTGCTTGCAATCAAAGTCTCCAACTCGTCGAACCCAATTTTTTCAAACAGCTTATGGCGAGCGCCGTCCGCTCAGATTGATTTCCGCGAAGAAAAGCGACGAAGCGAGCCATCGCCTCCATCCTGACCAGCTGCACCCCTGCCGCGCAAAAAACCGGATCGACAGCAACGCTCCCCCGGACCTACCCTGCGGCCATGTACGCCTACACGCTCGTGCACGTCATCCTGAGTCTTATCGGGATTGTTTCCGGCCTCATCGTCCTCTTCGGGCTCATCCGCTCCGACCCGATGAACGGCTGGACGCTCCTGTTCTTTGTTACGACCGTGGCGACCTCTGTCACCGGATTCGGCTTTCCTTTTCACGGAGTCACGCCGGCCATCATTGTCGGGATTCTCTCCCTCATCGTCCTCGCCCTGGCGATCGCGGCCCGTTACACTTTCCGTCTCGCCAGCGCCTGGCGATGGATCTACGTCGTCGGCGCCGTTGTTGCCTTGTACTTCAACTGCTTTGTTCTCGTGGTGCAATCCTTCCTCCACCTCCGGGTCTTGCATGCCCTCGCGCCCAAAGGCTCCGAGGCGCCCTTCGCCATCGCGCAGGCAATCGTCTTCGTTCTTTTCGTCTGGGGCGGGATCCTGGCGGTGAAGCGATTTCATCCGACGGCGGCGGCTTAGGCGGGCCTTTACGTCTCAGGATTCAGGGATAGACCTCGCCATCACGCTTCACCAGCTGCATAGACTCGTGGCTAATAACTTTACTTACAGCCCCTGACGGACGACCTCAGATGTATGGTTAGGTGCGTGGGTTATGCTCGCAGCACAAGTAAGCTCAGAAGAATCGGGAGAAAAACTCCTGTCGCTATCGCGCCTCCAATCGATGTGAACCACGGATAGCCATAGTGCGACAGAAGAATGCCGACCGCAATGGCGCAAATCCAAGATGCGAAAAGCATCGAGCGGGCGAGGGACAATGACTCGCTGTGCGAAATCTCCCTCGACGGTGGAAGAATGTTCTCTTCGGAAGTGAGGCCGCCGCGCTTCAACTCCTCGTAGGTCTTGTCCCTGTGCAACGACTGCCCGAGCAGCCCGATGCAGAACGAGGCGAAGACCATAAAGGCTGCAAGAAGCCAAGCACGCTGAAAAAGATAGAAGACGGCGAGAAGCGGGAAAACGAACACAAGCGGCGTAAGAAAGAATCGCTCCAGCCGTGCGACGCGTCGTGTGATCATGGGGAATACACCTAACGAAACCAAGCTGAGCCACTGCTGGCGAGGGCAAGCGTAGCAAACATTCTGAACTGTTTCATAAAACTAAATGTGCGCATCGAAACGGCCAGCGGTTGGCTCGAGCGGCTGGTTAGATGCTCGCATGAAAGACTCGGAAATGCTCGTGAATCAGCGAACCTACAAGGCAGGTCGTGCCAGCACTAACCGCGGCGAGAGCGTACCACGACCAGACAACCTCGTCTATTGGAGGCACGCTTGCACGCCACATGGTAAGCACGACCATGCCCGCCGCCGCGCCAATGCCCGCGCAAACATGCCAGCGCCAAATCCGCGAGGACGACGAAGCGAACAAGTAGAGCGGAAGCAGGAAGAACAGCCATACCGGAGCAATGAAAAGAGGTGAGGAAAAGGCGACGATCCAAGCATCACCAACCAGCGTATCTGTCAGTGGAGCGTGGAGCTGGATAGCTTCGCCTGTGGCAATCACGACGGAAGTGAGAACTGCCACAAGCCAGCCACAGAGCAACGCAATAAAGCTCGCAGCAACTCCACTGATGATGCGCTTCACAAGCATCTAGGCTTTATCGCTGAGCGCGGGGTGCAAAGGCGCGCATTGTGGATTGAAAAAAAGAGTGTGTTTGCCGTTCATATATTTTCGCGGGCTACTCCTTCTTTTTGAGGTGGAGCAGAGCCGCACCAACGGCCGGGGCCCGAGGGTACCGGAGCGTTGCAGTTTAAACAACAAAGAACAAGCAAACACACCAATGAAAAAAGAACACTATCTTTCGCTGGATGTCCACAAGGACTGAAAACAGTCAAGTTGGCAAACCAACTGATCGTGTTCTTACGTGCGACTTGTGCCATCAAGGTAGAAAGGTTCCGAACCATTGCGACGCACTCTGTGAGATTCCATTCATGGGTAGCTGCCGACCTCTTGGGCAAATGTTAAAGGTTTAAGACGCGACCCCGTTTCACTTTCGCGGCTACCCGATTAGGCTACGCTCGCGAGAGCGTTCCGAGCCGCCCTTGACCACTCCCGGAGAGGTTTCTGAGCTTTCAGGTCGGCGTGGTCTCCCATGTAGCTCACGAACCATTCGATCAGGCCATCCCATCTGCCTGATTGCTTTGCCGAGTTCAGGGCCCACCCATGCTCTTCAGGAGACGCGTTCGACTTAACTAAGTTGCGAATCATCGACGTTGTGACCCAGTTCGATTCCGCGTCGTCGCCAGCCGAATCAACATGATCGAGGGTGGGATACACCTCCCAGTACCAACGATGGCAGACGTCGTAAGGCCAGTGCGGATCATACGGAAACTCGCTCGGAAACAAGTGCGAAAGCAAAAGTAGCGTTCCGGGGAAGACCAGCTGCTCGCCGGAGTAACGATCAAGGAAGCCATCGCGAAGAAAGAGCCGAGTCTTCTGCGTCTTCGAGTAGCGTCGCGTCTCGCGCCCAGGCGGTCGCGCCAGCTTCCGCTTCGTTGCTCGAGCGGGAACGATCACCTTGTCTGATATACACGTTTCGCGAAGAACGCCCGCAGCGCTCGCCTGTCCATCACACGCCAATACTCGGCAGACTTCCGCGAGAGCAGCTGCTTTTGTGGTCATGGCAAATCTCGCGTCAGCCTAACGAAAACAAGATGTGCGACGGCGGACGAGAGCGCGCATCGCGCGGAGTGGAGGTGTGGGAATCATCTCACAAGTGGAGCGTACGGCGGTCCGCCGTTCGCTCGATCCCCTAGTTAGATGGCGGTGTAGCATCGGTGTGAGGCAAAGGTGGTCCGATCGGGAATATGACCTGTGAAATAATGCTCATGTCATCGCTAATCTTCGTGTGACGAATATCATGAAAAATGAGCCGAAGAAAGAATCGGTCCGTCTCAAGCGTGGCTTCAAAGAACTCATGCTTGAGGCGCTCAGACCACTCAGCGGCAAGTGCTGACGGCTCCACTGCGCGAAGGCCGGGATACGCGTTCGACCAGCGTGAGCCCCAGACGTAGCCGTCGGGCTCGCCGACCGCCTGCCATCGCTGATAATCGATGAAGTCATCGCTCCACGAGATCGGCCAGACGTCGTCGCGAACACGGGTCTCGTAGTCCAATCTGACACAGTGCGTAAAACGAAGCTCATGGGTGCCGGGATCGCGGCCGATGCAATCCTGAACCCGCATGAAATAATCGCGACCATGTGCCAAAAAGCCATGAGCTAAGACAGCGAAGTCGCAGTCCGCTATCGACCGACCGAGATGCACGACGGGGTGCGTAGCCATCTAACGTAAAGCAGTGTATCCACTGTGCCGGGCGGGAGAAGCGCGGAGATGCGGGGAAAGATGAGCGCCCGGCATGGTGGATAGACTGATGTTGAACTGAGCCGGTTCGCGGGAGAGGGCGCGGTGGCTACAGGGTAAAGTAAGGGCGTGGTGGCCGGTGATGGTCTGGCCAGTTCTGGCGCCAGGAGGCGGTTGGCACAGAGGAAGGCGCCAGGTTGGCTTGGAAGAGAGAAGTTTCTCGCTGGACGGGAAGATCCGATGAGCCATTTCGGCAATAAATCACAAGGGAGAGGCGTAAGGCAAGCGTGATCGAAGCGCGCTTGGGATCAATCGATTGAGAGCGGAGGCGAATTTGCAGGAGGTAGTTGGATCTCATGAGGAATCGGTGGGTGGCGGGGGAGCCCGGATGGCGTGACGGCGTGCGACCAGGATCAAATTGGCTGAGCCGCAATGGGGGCAGATCAGCGGGGTGGGAGCTGCAGAAGGCGATTGGCCTGGCGTGGGAAGCGACAGCGCGTTCTGCGGGGCTGAGCCGAGCTGAGCGCGTGCGAGCGCAATTTTTTCGGCGCGGTTGCGGTTAGCGAGAAGTCCGTAGTGGCGGATTTTGACGAAGCGCTCCGGCAGGATATGCAGGCAGAAGCGGCGCAGGAACTCAGTTAGACTTAGCTCCATCCTTTTGCGACGGCTCAGGTCGGCGTAGTCTTTGTAGTTGAAGGTGAGCGTGCCAGCAGTCTTGTCCAGACGAAGGAGGCGGCCATTGCCGATCGCGACTCGATGGGTGTAGCGAGATCGATACGCCAGGACCGCCGCGGGTCCGGCAAAGGGCTTCTTGCCATAGACGATCCACGATTTTGCGCCGGCCGAGCTGAGCAGCTTCTTAAACTCGTTTGGCTGGGAAAGGGCCGCTAAGGAATCCACGCGACCGACTGGGCGCCAACGGCGCGCCGACAATTGGCGCAGTGACAGTTAGCCTGGTAAATCGGCTTCTGCGGCGCGCGATAGCGCACCTGGCCACAGTAACAGCCGCCGGTTATCGGTAAGCGTTCCATGTGAGTTAGCGGGTGCCATCGTTAGGCGTAGGGACGGCGTCTTAGCTTAGACTGGTTTGATGTTCTGATTCATTCGGAAGAAATTTGTCGGGTCGTACTTCTTCTTGAGCGCCACCAGCCGGTTGTAGACCGGGCCGTAGGCGGACTCTATGCGGTCGGTTTCTTCTTCGGTCAGAAAGTTGATGTAGGCGCCGCCGCTGGCGAATGGCTTTGACTTGGCGAAGAATTCGCGCGCCCAGGTGATAACCGCCGCGTCTTCCGCGGCTGATTCCCAGCGGCCGTGCACATTCATGACGTAGTTAGCATCCCGGCTCGAGTAGGCCATCGCATCCGGCGCGACGCGGGTAGTCTGGCCGCCGATCGTGCCAATAAAGATTTCGCACTGGGGCGACGGTAGCTTGCTGGCGTATTCGATGATGGCGTCGATCGCGCCCTCGCTCAGTCGAGAAAAGTTGTGTGACTTCCAATAGTTGCGCGCACCCTTTGCGAGAAGCGGATCGAAGGCCTGCTGCCAGGCGACAAACGGCTGCACGCCGATATGCTCGCCGTGGGCCGTGCCGAATCCTCGCAGCGGCTCGATCAGTTTCTCGCCCTTACTGGGTTCGCCTGCGTAACACAAAGCGAGCGCGACCATCTCTTTCCCGTGCACCGCTTCGGGCAGGAAAGGCAGAGGAGGCGCTTTGCGAGTCACCATCCAGACGTTGAGCTCGTCTGGCATCGTCTCAGTAAATCGGGCAAACTGCGTGATCACGGATTTCGCCTGGTCGAACGGGAAGACGATGAGCCCGCTCAACACGTTCGGCCCGACCGGATGGAGTTGGAATTCGAAGCTGGTGACAATGCCAAAGTTCCCACCGCCCCCACGCAGTCCCCAGAAAAGGTCGGCATTCTCCGATTCGCTGGCGCGCACCTGGCTGCCATCCGCCATGACGACATCCGCGGAAAGCAGATTATCGATCGTCATGCCGTACTTCCGGCTCAGCCAGCCAAAGCCACCGCCGAGCGTCAGGCCGGCCACGCCTGTGGTCGAGTTGATGCCCAAAGGCGTCGCGAGGCCTTGTGCCTGAGCGACCGCGTCGAAATCGGCAAGGGTGCATCCGGGCTGGACGTTCGCGCGGCGCGCCTTCGCATCCACTTGCACGCTTTTCATCAGGGAGAGATCGATCATGAGACCGTCGTCGCAGACGGCATTCCCCGCGATGTTGTGCCCGCCGCCCCGGATCGAGACGAGCAGTTCCTGCTCACGCGCGAAGTTGACGGACTGCACGACATCCTGGGCCGAGGTGCAGCGAGCGATCAGCGCCGGCTGGCGATCGATCATGGCGTTCCAGATTTGCCGTACCTCATCGTAGGCCGCGTCTCCCGGAAGAAGCACATCCCCGCGGAAGTGTGCTCTGAATTCCCCGATATTTGCTTTTGGTAACTGCTTCATGGCTGGCTCCTTTTGCTTTGCGTTTAGGTGTGAAGTTTCGGTTTCAATAGGTCGTTCATATTAATGCCCGTTTGGCGCTCTGGTGTCGAGCCGGTCTTGCCGCGGCCATGATCGACCGACCGCTCTTCTTGTGAGGGACTGCGGCCAACACAGCTTTCACTATTCATTTGCCTTGCTCGGCCCTGCACCGGCATATTGTCCGACTCGCGTTATCGCGTTCTTATGGCCCAAAACTTACCCGAAACCACTTCCAAGATCGGCGGACCGCTGGTGAAACAGTTTTCCGTTTTTCTGCCAAACAAAGTGGGCGCGATGCTCGAGATCGTGAAGCTGCTCAGCACCCGCAACGCGCATGTGGTCGCGCTCAGCATCGCGGAACAAACCGATTCGGCGATTGCTCGCATCGTGGTGAGCGATCCCGAGACGGTGGAAAACATTTTCCATGAGCACGATGTCGCCTTCGGGGTTTGCGAGATGGTGGTAGTGGAGTTGCGGGAGGTGGCGACGGAGCTTTCGAAGCTGCTCGCCGCGTTGCTCATGGCGGAAGTGAACATGCATTTCAGCTATCCGCTCCTCACCCGGCCGCATGGAGTCGCCGCTCTCGCCATGCACGTGGATGACGCGGAATGCGCCTGCTCCGTGCTCCAGGGCGAGGGCTTCAAGATTCTGAGCCAGGCGGATATCTCACGCTGATTTCCCAGCCGCCGGAAGCGCTCGAGTCGAGCAGAAATGGAGCACGAAAGAATTGTCCGATCCGCCTCCTCGAACCTGGCCTGGGGACTGCGCTCGAACTCCGCGGCATGAGACTCGCTTTTTCCGCCAGTGACGAGGCCGAGCCGGCTACCGCACGATTGACACTTTCCGGCCGCTTCGTTTAGAGAACGATTTCCGATGCACGCGCTCTCCCTTCCTGCTGGCAGCCGGGCGCAAAGAACGTTTGCGGTCGCGATGGCTCTCCTCGGCGCGGTTGCCGCGGCGCAGATCCTCGTCGTGCTTTATCTTTCCACGCGTCGCGTGGACGAGGCGCGAACCCGAACGGAACGCGAATTGATCGAAGCCCGTCTTTTCCGGAAGCCAGAGGGGGCCACTCCAACCGTCGCTCCGGTGAAGGTGCCCGCGGTCGCGGGTGTCCCGTCTGCGACCGTTCAGCGGAAGGAAACCACTCCCAGATCAGTGTCCGAGACGCTCCTGCGCGTCGCGAAGGGTTTCCGCGAACGCGGTGACACGACGAACGCGATAGCCAAACTCCAGCAGGCGACAGCACTCGATCCGGGTAATCCCGAGATCCTGGCGGAGCTGGCCCTGACCTACGAATCGATGCAGCTCTTTGATCGTTCCAATGAAGTCTGGCGTCGCCTGCAGTCGTTAGGCGTGGGCGCCGGCCCGCTTTACGAGCTGGCCGATTTGAAGCTCCGCATCGGCGTTCCACTGCAGAACACGCCGGCTGGCGGTCCCGCGCCCGAGGCCATCGCCAGCGCTGGTGACGCCGCCGGAATTCCCGACGGCTCGACTTTTGGCATCTCGGAAGTGACCTTGAAGCGCGAAAATGATCCGGATGCGCAAACCAGGCTGCTCTTGCGCGTCGGAGTAAAAGTGCGGCCCGAGACGCCGATCGATCACACCAAGGTCAAGATCCAGGTCTTCTTCTACGACACGGTAAATAACGATAAGGTCGTCCTGACTAATGCGGACGTGAGTTATGAATGGGTCACGCCCGGACACGATTGGGCCGAGACCGGCACCGAAGTGCTCGATGTGACCTATTTTCGCCCCAAGGGCAGCGAGACCGGCCCCGACTCCTCGCTGTCCGAGCAGTCGATTGAGGTGCCGGACTCGGTCGAGAAAGCGCAGCTCGCACAACGCAAACGACCCAAAGCCGCTGAACTTCCGCCGACAAGCGAGAACGGTCCGCACCAGTATCTCGGCTATATCGTGCGGGTTTACTACCGGGACCAACTCCAAGCTGTGCGGGCCGATCCGGTTCGTTTGCTCACTCTCTTTCCGCCGCCCTACACCGCCTCGTCGCAATGATGCACCTCCTGATTGTGCTTCAGGAGCCGGGAATCGGCCGATGGTTTCGCCGGGGAAGAAACGGCCTGCTCGAGAAAGTGAAACTCCGGGGAAAACGCAGCTGAATCTTGGGCGACGGCTTTCATCTACCGCTACTTGCGTTATTTTACGCGCCAATGACTCGCTTCCTCGCCTGCGCCCTTTTTCTTTTCGCCGCCGTCTCGGCGCGCGCACAGATTCAGGTCGATTTGAAATTCAAACGGCTGCAATACATCGCCTACGAACCGGTCATTGCCACGGTCACGATCACCAACCTGGCCGGGCGCGAAATCGAGTTGCGCAACGACAACGATCAAACGTGGTACGGCTTTGAGGTGACCGGCGATGAGGGCCGCACTCTCGCCCCACGCCCGCATGCGCCGGAGCAGCCGCTTAAGATCGCCGCCGGCATTTCCGTGACTCGCAAGATCGATCTCTCACCGCTCTTCCCGATCAGCGACCTCGGCGTTTACCACGTCCGGGCGAATGTTTTTTTCGCAGACCTGAACAAATTCTTTTACGCCCAGGCCAAGGTGTTCGAAGTGACCAACGCCCGCCCGATCTGGCAGCGGACAGTCGGCGACCCGGGCGGGGCCGGGATGCGCACCTTTTCACTCATGACAAATCGCTTCCCGGACCACACTTCCCTTTACGTGCGGGTGGAAGACAAGGAGAACAGTCTGGTCTATGCTACTTACTCGTTAGGCCGTGTCATTGCCTTCGATGAGCCGCATGCCGAAGTCGATCGCCAGAATCAGCTCCATGTCCTGCAATGTTCCGCGCCCCGCGTCTGGTCTTACTCGGTCGTGGGTCCTGACGGACGCTTGTTGAAACACGCCACTTATTCGCAGACCCACAGCATGCCGCACCTCCTCCGCACCGCTGACGGCAAAGTCGCCGTCAGTGGAGGGCTGGCGGCCCGAGTGGCCGCGCCGGGACGGGCCGCGGTCAAATTATCAGATCGGCCCGCCAATCTGCCGCCAGAAGATTAACCACTGATGGTCGCAAATTCTCGAGGCGCCACCGGGCGCACCGCATTTCTGAAGTCTCTTGCGCTCTCTCTCGCGCTCGTCGCTTTTCTTCCCGCGCCAGCCTTGTTGGCGAGCCAAAGATTTTCCACCGTCGTGATCGACCCCGGGCACGGCGGGTTCGATCGCGGCGGAATTCCCGGCCAGCGCGTCGCCGAAAAGACCATGGCACTCGACGTTGCACAACGCGTGGCCAGGAAGTTGCGCCAGGCCGGCTACCACGTCGTCATGACGCGCGACAGCGATGTTTTCGTGACCCTGGGCGATCGCGTGCGGATCGCGAATTCTTATCGCGACGCGGTTTTCGTCTGCATCCATTTCAACTCCGCCACCCGTTCAGGCGCGAACGGGATCGAGACCTACTATTACAGCAACCAGAGCGCCGCTCTCGCGGCCAACATTCATCGGCAGCTCGTGGCCGGCACGACGACTGATAATCGCGGCATCCGCCGCCGCGGTTACTTTGTGCTGCGGCGCACGACGATTCCCGCCATCCTCGTGGAATGCGGATTTCTCACCAACCCGACGGAAACACGACTTGCGCTTCAGAGCAGTTACCGACAGCAACTGGCCGACCGAATCGCGGACGGCGTGATGGGCAAACCGGCGCCGCGCAATCGACCGGTCGTGGCCGGTCTGACTCATGTCACGCCCCCGTTTCGGGATTCGTCCGACTATCACGATTTTGTCCGGGCCGAAGCGGAACCACAGCCGACCCATCGGACCGGGCGTTCCAGTCGGGGGAGCAGGAGATCGTCCTCCAGCTCGAAGAAGAAATCTTCCAGCACCTCGAAAAAGAAGAGTTCGACCCACAGCCACAAAAAGAAAAAGAGTTCGACCAACGCAACAAAGAAGAAGAAAAAAAAGACGGACTCCGACGAATAACTTGCACTCGCCCATCATTACTCCGGCGCAAATGCGCGCGGCTGAGGAGGCTGCCTTCGCCCGCGGAATCTCGGCGGAGGCTTTGATGGAGCGGGCGGGTGAAGGTATTGCCCGCGCGGTCATGAAATTCTTTCCGTGCGCCGGAAAGTGCATCGTCTTCGGGGGGAAAGGGCACAACGCCGGCGACGCGTTTGTCGCTGCACGCTGGCTCGCCCAGGCGGGCTGGGGAATTGAGACGCGGCTCGTTTTCCCGGAGAAAGAGCTGAGCGCCCTAACGAGTAAAAAATTGCGCGAGCTGTGCGATCAGGAGGCTGGCCAAAGCGCCGTCTCGCACTCTCAAACGATTGTCCTCGACGGCCTGCTCGGACTTGGCTCGCATCCGCCGTTGCGCGAGCCGATCCGCGTGGCCGCTCGTGAAATAAATTCGTTAGGCAAGCTGGAAGCCTATGTCGTTGCAGTCGATCTGCCTTCCGGCCTCGATGGGGAATCGGGCGGAGCGGACGACGATTGCGTGGTGGCTGATTTCACGATCACGGTCGGCTGCGCGAAAAGCGGTCTGTTGGATGATCGCGCGCTCGATTTTGTCGGAAGGCTCGAGGTCGTTTCGCTCGCCGAGTTGCAGCCAAACGAAATGGGTGGAGCTGAGCTCGCGATTCCCGAATCGCTGCGCCGACTGCTCCCGCGCCGAAAATACTCCGCCTACAAAAACCAGTTTGGCCGCATCGGCATTGTCGCGGGCTCGCGCGGATTCACCGGCGCAGCCGTCCTGTGTTCGTTAGGCGCGCTTCGCGCCGGCGCCGGATTGGTCGAGTTGTTTGTCCCGGAGGAAATCTATCAGATCGTCGCCACGGCCGCTGCGCCGGAGGTGATGGTGAGGCCGGTAAAATCCTATCTCGACCTGCTCGAGCAGCCGATCGACGTCTGGGCCGTCGGGCCCGGCCTCGGTCAATCGCGCGCCGGGGAAATTTTGCGGCTGATTCGCGAGGCCAAAGCGCCCATGGTCATCGATGCTGACGGGCTTAACAGTGTGTCAAAAAAAATCGCCACGCTCAAGGAACCGAGAGGTCCGCGCCTGCTCACCCCACATCCCGGTGAAATGAAACGCCTTTTCCCCGATGAGACAGGCTCGCGCGCTGAGATTGCGACTGCCTTCTGCGACCAATACCCGGTGACTCTGCTGCTGAAGGGCAGTCGCACCGTCGTGGCCGAAGCGGGCCGGCCCTTGAGCTACAACACGACGGGCAATCCCGGGATGGCGACCGGCGGGATGGGCGACATCCTCACTGGAGTCTGCGCCGCCCTCCTCGGCGCGAAGCTTGCGCCTAACGACTCGGCGCGGCTCGGCGCCTGGCTCTGCGGCCGCGCCGCCGAGCTGGCCATCTTCAATGGCGCGGCGAGCGAGGAATCCCTCCTCCCGCGCGACGTGCTCGATCATCTCGGAGCGGCCTTTCATGATCTCCGCCAGCTCCCATAGTTTTCGTTAGGCGCGGATGAGAAACATTGTGCTGGTCGGTTACCCAAAAAGCGGATGCACCTGGGCGACCCGGCTGGTAGCGGAACTGATTGGCTGTCCGGTGGCGGGCTTTTGGCGATTGGACAAAAAAGAGATCGCGATCGAGGGCGAGAATCGGGTCTCAGATTTTCGCTGCTACAAATCGCACCATCAGCTTGCCGAGCTCGGGCTTTCACCAGAGGAGATCAGTAAAAACGTCATCTATGTCCTGCGGGATCCGCGCGACGTCGCGATTTCCGGGTCGCATCATTTTATGTTTCATCCTTCTCCGAGGCTGGCACGTTTTTTCCGCGGCGCGCGACGGATCGAACGGATCTACCGGCGCACGCTCTACCCGATGGTAGCAACCCAGAATTATCGTCTGGAAAGAATGACAAGCGCGCTGCTCGAGGGCTGCGGCGCGATCCATAGCTGGGTGCGCGTTTCCTGGCGCGAACATTGGCGGCCCTACCAGCTGGCGGGAGTGCCGATGGTGCGCTACGAGGATTTACTCGCCCAACCGGAAACGGAAGCGGAGCGAATCCTGCATCATCTCGGGCTTGAACGAACGCGGGCGGAGATCGCAAGGGCGGTGCAGAACCAATCCTTCGCGCGAAAAAAGGAGACGCTGCTCGCAAGCGGCGAAACCGGCCGCGCAAAATTTCTCCGGGTGGGAAAGAGCGGGCAGTGGCGGGAAAAACTTCCGGTTTCTTTGCAGCAACGCTTTGCCGAGGAACTCGGCCCGGAGCTGGCGGAGTGGGGATACCCAGTGACGGAGTAATAGTCGTCTCACGACTCCATTACTTGATCGCTCCACTCTCCGTCATTTCTCCTTACTTCCCTGCGAGCAGCTTTTGAAAGCGCGGATCGTTCCTTAGCCCGTCCCATTCCCAGCGATATTTCAGATCATTCAACGTGATGCTGTAGTCGACGCTGTCGACCGCGCCCGGCGTCTTGAGAAGCCGTGCGATCAACGGAATTGCCTGATCATTTTCTCCCACCCGCGCGTAGATCAGGGCCAGGTAGCAAAGCATGATCGCACCATCGTTGGCGTCTTTCGCAATTGGCTTCAGCTCCACCGCCAGCCGCCCTTCACGGATCGCGGCGTCGTGCTTGCCCATAAAAGCGTAGAGCAAACCGAGGTTGGCGTGGCGATCAGCGGCATCGGCCGCTTCGCGGACCGCGTTTTCAAATTGCGGCGCGGCCGAGGCGAATTCTTTCGCGGCGGTTGCCTGATCATTCCGGGCTGCGGCCGTGAGGCCGAGAAGAAAACTCTTCGGCTGCAGGTCGATCTTAAGATAGGAAAAGTCGCGCGTCGGGGAGTTGGCAAGCATCTCGGCCGCGCCCGCGAAATCACGCTGCAGCATCGCGCCTTCCCAACGCGCGCAGGTCACGAGTCCATCCGGATCGTCGCCGGGAGGAATGTCGGCCAGCCAGCGCTGCAGCCCGCCGGCATCGCCTTTCCACATGAACTCGACATAGCCGGACTGGATTTTCGCCACGACCGAATCGGGCGCGATGGCGCGGAAACGAGCCGCAGCCTGCGCGGCCTGCGGCCAGCGCCGCATCGAGGTATCGGTGAAAAGGATGTTGCGAATGATATTCGGATTCTGCGGATCAAGTTTTTCCATTCGCTCATAGGTGGCGAGCGCTTCCTCCCAGCGGCCCTGGCGCCGACGAATCGCGGCGACATAGGCGCCGATGTTACTGTCGTTAGGCAAGGCATTTTGCGCGGTGGCAAATTCCGCCAGGGCGCGCTCGTAGTCTTCGTCGAACCAGTAGGCGCACTGCCCGAGCGCAAAATGCGCTTCCCCCAGATCCGGTTGCAGGCGGCGCGCGGCCTCGGCTTCGCTTCGGGCCCGCTCTTTCCATGAATCGAGCGGCTCGAAGAAGTGAAAGATCTCCGCACAGGTGGACGCGAGATGAGCCCGAGCCAGAGCAAAATCGGGATCGAGCGCGATCGCCTTCGAATAGAGATCCACCGCCTGGCGGTAATCCTGCAGCAACGTGTCCGGTCCCTGCTCGTAGGGAAGGGCGCGCAGATAAAGCAGGTAGGCGTCCGGGTTTTGGGTCGGCTTCTTCGCCACCCGCACCTTTTCTTCCGGGGTGAGCTGGGCGCGCAGAGCGTCGGCGATCTCGGTCGCGAGCTCGCCTTCCAAGCCTAACGAATCCTGGATGGTGCGGTCGTAACGATTGGCCCAGATGTGGCGATCGCTTTGGGCGTTGATTAACTGCACATTCACCACCACCCGGTTGCCTTCGCGGCGCACGCTCCCTTCGAGAACATTGGCCACGCCTAACGACTTCCCAATCTCCTTGATGTCGCGCTCGCCGGCGCCGCGGTATTTCATCACGCTGGTGCGGCTGATCACGGTCAGGGCTTTAATCCTGGCCAGATTGGTCAGCAGGTCATCCTGGATGCCGTCGGCGAAAAAGGCGTTTTCCTTGTCGGCACTGAAATTTTCAAAGGGAAGGACGGCGATGCTTTTCTCGGAAATTGCGTCTGTTCCCTCGCGTTGGGCCGGAGAAAAGCGAAAGAAAAGCAGGACGGCGATCGCAATCGCGAGAAGCGCGATCACCGCCGAGTAGATCCGGTGAATCGCCGGCCAGCCGACTGATTTCCCGGGCGGGAGCTCATCCGTCTTCACGAGTCCCTGCGGCGTAAGCTCAAAAGCCCAGGCGAGCCCGACCACCACGGGGAAACCCGCGACGAGGAGGACTATGACCAGCCTGACGATCCAGTTAGGGATGTCGAAGAACGGAAAAACCTGGGTCGCGACCTGGATGAGGAGCCAACTCGTCATCGTATAGACGACGGCGGCGCGATAAACATTGCGCCGTTGCAGCTCGGCAAAAAATTTCCTCGGGTTCACGATCCCGCAAAAAAGCGTCATTCACGCTCGCTGTCGACGCAATTAGCGGCCAAGCCAAAACTGGGCGGCTATTGATAAATGGTCTTTGGCTCCGGGCCGGCGAGGATTTTCTGGAACCGCGGATCGCTCCGCAGCGGGTCCCATTCCTGTCGCAGGCGCAGGTCGGCCAGCGTGATGTTCGCCGTGCCGTCCGAGATATCGATTGGACCAGGAATCGCGAGGAGCCGTTCGATCAATTCGAGAGCGCGATCGGTCTCTCCGACAAGCGCATAGATCGCCGCCAAATTCCCTGCCATGATCGCACCGTGAAACGCATTTTGACTTTCCGGCTCGAGTTCAACCGCCCGCAGACCTTCGCGGAGCGCATCACTTTTCCGGCGTTGATACGCGTAAAGCATGCCGAGCGAAGCATGGCGCGACGCCTCGTCAGGCCGCGCCCGCACCCACGCCTCCATCTCTGGCGTGGCGGCGACGAAATAGCGCTGCGCAGATTCGGTGTCGCCGCGGGCCATCGCGATGCGACCCTGGTAGATTGATTTCGGCGCGTCCTCGGCGCGGGGAAAGCTTTCCAGAGGAAAATCCGTCAAAATCTTTTCCGCGGTCGGATAATCTCGCTCCAACATGGCAAGGTCCCAACGGGCCTCGATCGCGTTTCCGTCGGGATCGATTCCGGCGGGACCGCTTTGCAATATCCTTCCCGCCGCAGTGGGATTGCTCTCACGAAACACTTCGAGGTAAGCCAGACCGATCCTGGCGTAAGCCGAGTCCGGCGCAATTTCCTGAGCGCGGTTATAACACTCGGTTGCGGCGGGCCAATCGCGCACGAAAAGGAAATTGTGGGCGGCCAGGTCAATCACATGGACGTTACGAGGATCGAGTTCCTGGGCGCGCTGGAAGGTGGCGATCGAATCATGCCAGCGTCCCTGCCGGCGATAGACTCCCGCGATGTAACCCAGAACATCCGGTTCGTTAGGCAAAGTCGCCGCCGCCATGGAAAATTCCTTGAGGGCCGCGGAGTAATTCTTGTCGGCCCAATATAAACAAAGGCCGAGAGCCATATGGCCTTCGCCCAGAGAGGGTGACAAACGCAAAGCTTCTTCCGCCGCCTGGCGCGCTTTCGCTCCCGGATTCGGTCCGTCCGCCGCAAACGTAAGGCGACTCTCCACGATGGAAAGCCGGGCGCGCGCGAGGGCAAATTTCGGATCAAGCGCGATCGCCCGCGCGTAGAGTTGCTCTGCTGCGGTCCGACTTTCATCCGAAGCGTTCACGACTCTTTCCCAGCCAAGGCCTCGCAAGTAGAGCGCGTAGGCCTCGGGGTTGGCGGTCGGCTTCTTCGCCAGGCGCTCCGCCTCCTCCGGCGCGAGTTTCGCCTGGAGGGCCGCAGCGATCTCGGAGGCCAATTCGCCCTGGAGACCGATCGCATCCGCGCCGGTCCGGTCGTAACGCTCCGCCCAGAGCTGGCGATCGGTCCGGGCGTCGATCAACTGCACGTTGAGGAGCACGCGATCCCCTTCCCGCCGCACGCTGCCTTCGAGCACATTCTCCACCCCAAGCACCCACCCGATCTCGCGCATGTTGCGCGAACCGGGCTTCTGATAGCTCGTCACGCTCGTGTGGCTGATCACCCGCAATTCGTGAATCTTGGCCAGACTCGTCAGCACGTCGTCTTGAATCCCCGCGGCGAAAAAAGCATTCGCGTCGTCTTTGCTCAGATTCTCAAACGGCAAGACCGCGATCGATTTTTCTCGAGACTGGACAAACGCCGGCTGTTCCCGCCGCTCCAGGTAACTGGCAAGGCCGGCCGCGCCGAGAACGAAAATCCCCAGAGCGACGGTCGCTCTCCGGATCCGCTGGCGGCGAAGAGGCGTCGCTTTCATTGCCTTCTGACATGATTCCAGTTCGCCTAACATTGCCCGGGCGGATTGCGGCCGTTCGGCCGGGTCGGTCGCGAGAGCGCGCGAGAGAAGGCTGATTACTGACGCAGGAAGCTTTCGGACCTGTAACTGTTCGACCGGTAGCGCGAGCTGCTCCCGGCTGCTGCGAATCTCTTCAATCGTTTTCCCTTGATGCGGGACAGCGCCGGTCAGCGCATACCAAAGCGTCACGCCTAACGAATAAATGTCCGAGCGCGAATCGGCCGCCTGACCCGCGAACTGCTCGGGGCTGGCGAAGGTCGGCGTGCCGACAAAGGCGCCCTGTGTCAGGTCCATTTCGTTCGTCGCTCCCGCAGTTACCTTGGCGAGTCCGAAGTCGATGACTTTCACTTCCATCTCCGTGCCACAATGGTTACGCACGAGCATGATATTAGCCGGCTTTAGATCGCGATGGATCAACGCGTGCTCGGCCGCGGCGACGAGCGCGCGAGCTACCTGAATTCCCATCTCGAGGGCCGCGACCGCAGGCAACGGGCCCTCCCGCCTTACGATCGCCTCGAGCGTTTCGCCCTCGACCAACTCCATCGCGTAATAGCAGCGGCCAGCTTCGGTCGGCGCGCCAAATTGAAAAACACCCGCCACATTCGGATGCCGCAGCGCCGCAACGGCGCGCGCTTCGCGCAGGAAACGCTCGCGCGCCATTTGCGCTCCCCCCGTTCCCGCCAGTACATCGATCACCTTCAGGGCGACGTCCCGATGCAATACTTGGTCGCGCGCTCGATAAGTCACCCCCATCGCGCCGTGGCCCAGCTCCCAGAGAGAGCCGTCCTTCCGTCGCTTGATTTCGAAATCACCAAAGGCGAACGACCTTCCGAAAGAAACAGCCCCGTCGTTAGGCCCCTCCAGTCCGCCCCGCAGCAGGCAGGCGAGGCAATCGCGCGATCCATGCAACAACTCGCCGCAGATCGTGCAGACAGTGGAACAAACAGTGGAGGCGGGCATCGCAAATCTCCCTCACTGGCTCGTCAGGACGCGCAGGAGTTCGCGCAATTCGCTCTCGACGTCGCTCTCGCGCTCAACCGTACGACGCACCTCCGCCCACAAAGCCTCGCGGTAGCGCGACCGCAACCGGGTGACGTCGCTGCGCAGGGAGGAATCGGGCGCGCTCAGGCGGACCGACAACTCGGCGTAGGTCGGCAATGGATCAGCGCCGCCGGTAAGAAAAATCTTCAGATTAGCGAAGAGTTTCTCTTTGCCTTCGGCTTGATATTCCACCGCCAGTCGCGCCAGCGCGGCGGTGACCAATGTTTCCGCCCAACTTCGCTCGTAGACTCGGTCTTCGCTAGCCGAGTCTTCCGTCCCACTGTGCGTTTGATAGAGGGACTCGGCTTGCTCGGCCTGTTCGTCGTTCAAGGGCAAGAATTCGCGGCCGCCCCCGCGCTTGAGGGTTTGCGCGCGGTCATGCGCATCGGCGAGAAGATTTTTCAACGAAGCGAGTAGGAAGGAGCGAAACTTCCCCTTCTGCCGATCGGCCCGCGCGTAGAGCTTGTGCTCGATCAGGTGGGCAAAAAAACTCTGGGTCAGGTCCTGCGCGTCGTGCACACCGTAGCCCCGGCTGCGCACGAAAGTGTAAAGCGGGGGCCAATAGGTCTGGCAAAGTTGCGCGAGGGCAGTGCGGGCCGCTTCCGGCGCCGACTGACTTTCTCCGGCCGCGAGAACAACGCTCCACTGGGTCGGGGCGAACGGCTCGCTCAGACCGCGGATTGTCCCCGGCATCGGCTGCACCTCCCCGGTCTAACAAGCGCCGGGGAAAGAAGCAAGCTCGAAGAAAACGACGAAATCTTGCAGCGCCGCCCTTGGAATCCCTTTGGAAAGGGAAAGCGATCATCGCTTCCAACCAAAAAAAGAAATCAAAACCTAACAATGGAGAAAACATGAAAACATTACTCAAAACCAGTCTTGCGCTCTCAACCTTCCTCGCAGTTGTGGGCATCCTCGGTTCATCGGCGATTGCCCAGACCTCCCCGGTCACCATGCTGATTACTGCCGGCACGACCGGCAAATTCATCCCAACGCCGCATTCACTCACCACCAGCGGCTATTCGGATTTCGCGGCTAACATCAAGGTCCGGGCGGACGGCACCGCCTCGGGGCAGTTTGTCTGCGCCGTCCTGAACGCCATCGTTATTTCCGGCCAGGCGACCAACGCGACCGTGAACGCTGACGGAAGTGTCACGATCACGGGTATCGGCTACGGGTATGCCGTCGGGTTCGGCGGTTTCGATAACGATTCGTTCTTCGTCACCTTCCGTGCCGGCGGTCCCAAAGTGGGCCAGTTCGATTTCGCTGACGCGAATTTCCCGGCGGGATTTTACGATACCGAAGGAGTCCTCTACGGCTCAATCAACATTAGTCGGTGACCGGGCACTCGCAGCGGCCCAAAGCGACAACCTCTCGCCTTAAGACGGAAATGCGGACTGATTCTCCCACACCAGGAAGCGGCGACCGATCATGAGCCTAACAGAGGTTTCTCGCTCACGGATTTGTTGCCGCTTCGCCGTCGGCGAGAAGTTTCTGGAAACGCGGATCTTTGCGCAGCGGATCCCAAACCGGATCGATCCGCAATGTGGCAATGGAAACCGTTTCTCCGCCCGCGGCGGACATGAGTTGTTCGAGGTGCTCGATGGCGGGTCCGACTTCACCGACCTGCGCTTCGGTGCGGGCGAGTCTTTCAAGATGGAAAGCTCCGACGATGACGTCGCGCGACATGGGGAGAATCTCGACCGCGGTGCGGCCTGCCTTCAGAGCGGCCTCCTTTTGACCAAGCCCCGCATAGACCAGTCCAAGATAACTGTTCGCATCCGCCATCCGCGTCGGCTGGTCGAGCAAGGGTTGCAGCTGATTCTCCGCCTCAAGAAAAGCGGCGCGGGCGGGCTCGGCCTCGCCCTTCATCGCCAAGGCTTGGCCGCGGAGGAGGCTAATCGGCACGACGCTGTGTTCCCAACGAGTCATGAGCCAGTCGGGAGAGTGGGCGATGGCGGCCAGAGCCTTGTCGGGTTGGCGCAGGATCATCGCCAGCTTGAAGCGGATGAGCGAGATCGAACCCTGCGGGTCGGTGTCCGCTGGGACTGCCTCTAAGATGCGTTCCGCGCTTGCCAGGTCACCGCTGAAAATGGTGCTGGTAGCGCGCTGAGCCACGGCTTCCATATCGTCGGGCACCAGGGCCAACGACCTCGCGTAATAGGTATCGGCCTCGGTATAATTGCGCAGGGCGGTGTAGGAGTTGGCGATTTCGCGGAGCAAGGTTGAGTCCCGCGGATCGAGCAGGCTCGCCTGCTGCATTTCCGGTATCCCCCGCGAGGCGACGCCCTGCCGCCGATGCACGTAACCGATCGCGGCCAGAACCTCGGCGTCGTTAGGTAGGCTGGCGCGCGCGATCCCAAACTCACTCAGCGCCGCCGGGTAATCGCGATGGCACCAGTAGTGGACATAACCGAGTGCCAGGTGGGCTTCGGGCAAATCCGGTTGCAGAGCGAGCGCCCGGTCGGCATTGGCGCGGGCGTCGTCGACCACCGCGCTGCTGGTATCCACGCCATACCAATGCAGGTAACTCTCGAGATAGGACAGCCGTGCGTAAGCCAGCGCAAAATCAGGATCAGCGGCAATGGCGCGGCGGTAGAAATCCCTGGCAGCTTGACCGGCGGCGACCGGATCCTTGGCGCTGCTGATCTGGAGCTGATTGAAGAGATATTGGCCCTGGAGAAACAGATCGTAGGCGGCTGGATTTTTCGTCGGCACGCTGGCGACCCGCGCCGACTCCGCCGGCAGAAGCGTGGCCTTGAGCGCGTCGGCGACTTTCTGCGCGACTTCGCTTTCAACCGAGAAGATATTCTTTATCTCGCGGTCGTAGGTCTCCGCCCAGAGGTGCGAATCGCTGCTTGCGTCGATCAATTGCAGATTGACGCGCACAGTGTCGGCGACCCGCTGCACGCTTCCCTCAAGAATGGTAGCGACGCCAAGCTCACGACCGATCTCGCGCAGGTTGTCGGGACGGCTCGCGTAACGCATGGTCGAAGTGCGCGAGATCACCTTCAGGGCGCTGATCTTGGCGAGCCGAGTCAGGATTTCGTCCTGGATGCCTTCAACGAAATAAGCGTTCTCCTTCTCGGCACTGAGATTCTCGAACGGCAACACCGCGATCGATTTGGCGGGGATTGCAACGGGCGGAGGAGACGACGCCGGAGTCGCGGCAACGTTTGCGGAAGGAGCAGCAGCCGTGGGTGCGGCGGCCGGTTCGCGCGAAATGCTGGCAAACCGCCAGAGGAATCCGCCACCGATTGCCAGCAAGAGCGCAAGAATCAGAAGCTCAGTCCCGGTCACGCGCTGCGCACCGCGTTCGCCGTGATACCAGGCGAGCACCAGTACGAAGAAGAAACCAATGCATGACGCGATGATCAAAATCCGCTCGATCGAATCCGGCCAGGCAAAGCGCTGCGCGACGATATCGATGCCCTGGAGGAGCGCGAACGCCGCCGCGACGTAGGCCACCGCCCATTGCACGAGCTTGCGCTCCTTCAGGCGTTGCAGGAATTCAGTCATGGCGCCGTCTGCTCGCTGTCACTGCCGTATTTTGTCAGCAGCGCCTGGAAGCGCGGATCTTTCCGGAGCAAATCCCACCCCGGGTCGAGGCCGAGCGAGGCTGTGGATAGGACATGGCCCACTGGAATGGTCAGTAACTGTTCGATGTGTTTGAGCGCTGAGTCCTTCTCGCCCACTTGGGCCTCGGCCATCGCGAGTTGAGCGAGATAGGAACCGCCGATCATCACATCACGCGAAACCGGCAGCTCCTCGGTCGCGCGCCGCCCCGCTGCCAAGGCCGCCTCCTTCTGTCCTAACCCGGCATAAGTCAGCGACAGACAGCCTTGGGCGGCTGCCTCCACGCGCGAGTTACCGAGCAGGCCTTCCAGCGCTTGTTGGGCCTCGAGAAAAGCGGCCCGCGCTGCCCCGAGGTCACCTTTCTGGGCGAGCGCTTGTGCACGGAGCAGTGACGCTGGTTCACGCGTGCTCGGCCAGGTATCGAGTAACCAGTCCGGTGCATGCTCCAGCGCCGCCAGTGCTTTGTCCGGTTCGTGCATGGCAAGCGCCAACTGCCATCTCGTCAATGAAACGGTACCCTCTGGATCGACGCCCGCCGGGATCGCGGCCAGCGCTTCGCTGGCGGCCCTGACGTCGCCACTCATCATCAATGCCCCGACTCGATTCACCTGCGTCTCGAAGTCCTCGGGAACGAGGGCCAGGGCCCGCTCATAGGCCGGATCGGCTTCGGTGTAGCGACGCATATAGACGAAAGTAGAGCCAATTTCCCGCGGCCATTGATTGTCGCGCGGATCCAGCGCCGTCGCTTGTTTCAGTTCGTGCAGGGCTTCTTCCATCCTCGCCTGCCGCCGGTGCACATACGCGATCCCGGCAAGGACGTTGGGGTTATTGGGTAAACTCTGGCGCGCCTTCTCGAACTCGGTCAGCGCCCTCTCGTATTCCCGATGGCCCCAGTAATGGACGTAACCCATGGCTAGGTGCGCTTCCCCTAGTTCGGGTTGCAGCGCCAAGGCGCGCGCCGCCGCCTGCTGAGCAGTATCGATCGCCTCGGGGCTTGGATCGAAGTTATACCAATAGGCTTTTGCCTTTAGATAGGAGAGTCGGGCATAGGCCAGCGCAAAGTCAGGATCGGCGGCGATAGCGCTCTGGTAGAGGTTAGCGGCCTGTTGTGTCGTCTTGGCGGGATCCTTCTCAGTCGCCGAATAGACCTGGTTAGCGAAATACTCTGCCTTCAGGAACCAATCATAAGCTTCGGGATTCTTCGTCGGCTCGTTCGCGACCCGCGCGCTCTCGGCCGGCAGGAGCCGGGCCCGCAGTGCGTCCGCCACCTTCTGGGCGACTTCACTTTCGACCGAGAAAATATTCTTGATGTCACGATCGTAAGTCTCCGCCCAAAGGTGTGAATCCGTCTCCGTCTCAATCAGCTGGACGTTGACACGCACCGAGCCTTCCGCTCTTTGCACACTGCCTTCGAGAATGTGAGCAACGCCAAGCTCACGCGCGATCTGTCGCAAGTTGTCGGGATGACTGGCGTAACGCATGGTCGAAGTGCGCGAGATGACCTTAAGCGCGCTAATCTTGGCCAGACGCGTGAGGATCTCATCCTGGGTGCCGTCCACGAAGTAGGCGTTATCCGGATCGCGGCTGAGATTTTCGAAGGGCAGGACTGCAATCGACTTTTCCGTGATCGCAACGGATGCCGCCGGGGTCGCCGCGGACACGGAAACGGCAGCTGGGTGTGAAACGCTGGCGTAGCGCCAGAGAAAACCGCCGCCTAACGATAATAAGAGCGCGAGAATTACCAGCTCTATCCCATTGACCTTTTGCACGCCGCGTTCTCCGTGGTACCAGGCCAGGACGACCACCACGAAAAAACCGATGCATGAAGCAATGATGAGGGCGCGCTCGATCCAATCCGGCCATCCAAAGCGCGACGCGATAATGTCGATGCCCTGGAGCAAGGCGAAGGCGGCCGCGACGTAAGCCACGGCCCATTGCACCAGCTTGCGCTGCTTCAGGCGTTGCAGGAATTCGTTCATGCGCGAGCAGGTTCAGTCGTTGCAGGATGGGAGTTCGGCAAAGATATTTATATGATCTCGCGCGACCGGGCCCTAAATCGAGGAAGCTGGCGCAGGCAAAAGCGGTTCGTCCCTCGCGAGAATTTCCCTTGGCCATCTTACCTGGGCCAGCGGCCCGGTCAGAAACACCCAGGAAGCGCCGCCCAAAAGGGTGATGGTGGCGGCCAGCACAAAGGCCCACCAGAATTGTCCGGTGCTATCCACCACCAGGCCAGTCAAGGGTGCAACCACGATGCCAGCGAGATTAGCGAATGAGTTCTGCAGACCGGTCCACCGGCCGGCCACGGAAGGTCCCGCAAGCGTTTGCGCAAAGACATAGATGGTTGGGCCGACGAAGCCGCTTCCCACACCCATCATCATCAGACAGACGAAAGAGGTGCGCGCATTCGCCGACGCCAAACCCAGGAGCGCAGAAGCGATGATGGAGTGACCGAGCGCCATCGACACCTTGCGCACGACATTTGGGCTTGCCCCGCCCCGGACGAAGGAATCGGTAATCCAACCCGCGACGGGAGACATGATCGCGTAGATAAGATAAAACAACGCGCCTTCCCGGGCCATTTGTTGCATCGAGAGGTGCCGTTCGCTCACGAGATAGAACGGCAACCAGACAATCATGAGGTAGAACGGATAGTTACTGCAAAAGTGGCCCAGCGCCGCGCCCCAGAAAGCGCGCCGGCGGAGAATTTCTCCGACCGATGCCGGGCATGCGAATCGTAGGGAAGTGCCGGTGTCTTTCGGCATCCATCTGATCCATGGCACGACCCAGATCAGGCTAACAAAGCCGAGAATGATAAAGACCGGACGCCAGCCGTATTCTGCCATGAGCGAGCCGCCGACCAAAGTCCCGACTGCCGGGCCCAAGCTCATCCCGCTCATGATCATCGCGTTGGCGAAGCAGCGATCTCCTTGCGCGACGTGCCGCGCAAGGATCTTTCCATAGGCCGGGAAGGCGACAGATTCCCCGGCTCCGAGCAACAGCCGACAGACCATGAGACTGAAAAAGCCCTGGACCAAACCGGTCGAGGCGGTGGCGACCGACCAGAGAACGAACCCGCCGGCCAGCACCCAACTCACATCGAAGCGATCCACCATCCAACCGCTCACGACCATCAGGATCGTATAAGTCCAAAAGAATGCGCCGAGCAGAATGCCAAGGTGGTAGGCCGAAAGGTGCAGTTCCTCCTTCAGGAGCGGCGCCGCGATCGAGAGATTACCGCGATCGACATAGTTAATGAAGACCGAGAGTGCGAGAAGGAAAAGTAGCACCAGAGTCCTGCCGCCGCGTGGTTGCCGAGTCGTCTGCGTGTTTGTCGTCATAGGTTTCTTGAGTTCCAGGCGGCGCAGATTTATTTCGTTGTCGGCCAACCTGCCTTCGGCGCGAGGGAGGCAAGGATCTGATCGAAGCGCGGATCGCTGCGTAGCGTGTCGAACATGGGCGAGAGTTTCAGGAAGCCATATTGAACGCCGGCGGCGGCGCTGGCTGACTCTCTTAGCTGTTCGAAGGCGAGATTCTTTTCCCCTGCCCAGGCATAAATGATGGCGAGATCGGTGGCGTAGATCGGGCCGTCAAAGGCATCCTTTGAGATAGGCAGTAATTCTCTCGCGCGCCGACCCTCGGCGATCGCTTCGGACTTATTACCCAGTCCCGCATCGAGTAACCCTAGGATAATCCAGCCCGGGGCGTAATCCGGCTCTTCCTGCGTCGTTTGCAAAACCGCCGGGCGCGCCGCGGCAAAGGCCTTCTCCGCACCACTTGTGTCGCCAAAACTCCTCGCGACCAGTCCAACAAACCAGCCATGCGGCCAGAGTACATTCTGGGTCGTGTCGACCGAGCCGTCCGTCGGGACCAACTGCAATGCCTGCTCGGCCGCGACGCGGTTTCGTTCCGCCAGGGCGATCTCGACATAGAACGCGGCCAGCCGGCGCGCGTCCTTTGGGTTGACGCGCAAGAACTCATCGAGCTGCGCGCGCAGGGAAGCCGTCTCAGCGCGATCGAAATAAGGCAGGCCCCACAGGATGGATCGGCCGAAGATATCGTCCGGGTTGGCCGCTACCGCGCGCTCCAGATAACTCTGGCCCTCCGCCCGACGCCGTAAACGGCTGTAAGTGAAACCCGTTTCCTGCAGGGTGCTGGGATCGAGCGGATCCAACTCGACCGCGCGGTGGAAATTCCTTAAAGCGTCCTCCCAATGCCCCTGTCGCCGATCGACTGCAGCGGTCATCATGACGAGATGCGAGGAATTCGGCAAAGTGCGGCGAGCCATAGCAAACTCGGCCCGGGCGCCGGCGTAATCGCGATAGCCATGGTAGGCAAAAATGCCCTTGGCCAGGTGAACTTTACCCGCATCCGGCTGAATGGCTTCGGCCTTTTCCAGCGCCACGCGGGCCAGTTCGAGGCGTGCCGGCGTATGGTCGAAAGCACCCCAATAGAGGTCGGTGTGCACTTCGACGAGCAAACAATAGGCGATTAGAAAGTCCGGGTCACGCCGGGTGGCTTCATCAAGTAACTGGGCCGCCTGCATGAGATACTCGCGACCATTCGGGTCGTTGGAGAGTTCATCCAGAACCCGGGCCCGCAAATACATGTCGTGCGCGGCCAGATCGGTCGTGGGCGGCTGTTCGATCGCCTTTTGCTCGTTAGGCGAGAGTTTGGCTTGCAATTGGCCCGCGATCGTCTGTGCGATCTCGCTTTGAATTGCGAAAACATCGGCCAGGTTCCGATCATAGGTCTGCGCCCAGAGATGCGCGTCGGTCCGGGCGTCGATCAACTGCGCGTTGACCCGCACCGTGCCGCTCGCCCGTTGCACGCTGCCTTCGAGCACATGGGCCACGCCCAACTCCTGCCCGATCTTGCGCAGATTGCGCGTGGTCGTCTCGCGATACTGCATCACGCTCGTCCGGCTGATCACTTTGAGATCGGCGATCCGGGCGAGGTCGGTCAGAATCTCGTCCTGCACGCCATCGGCGAAGTAGGCGTTGTCCTTATCGCTGCTCAGGTTCTCGAAGGGAAGAACGGCGATCGATTTCTCCGGGATCGGCGGCGAGACTGTCACCAACGCTGGCTGCGCGTCGGCGCTCGTTGGCTTCGTGGTTCTTTTCGGCTGGAGAACTTGAAACGAAAACAGGCCCGCTGCGATCACCGCCAGCCCGATCGTGATTCCGATCAGCTTTCGACCGGTTCTACGAGTGATCGATTCGTCAGGCCGGACATCCTCCTCACGCTTGATTCCTTCCGGGGTGATCTCGAAAGCCCACGACAGAACGAGCGCGATGGGAAAACCGATTATCAGGAGCAGCACGACGAGGCGCACCGCCCAGTTCGGAACTTCGAAAAACGGGAAGACCTGCGTCGCGACCTGGATGACCAACCACGCCGCCACCAAATAAGCGACCGCGACCTTGTAAACGTTGCGCCGCTTCAGTTCGGCGAAGAAATTGCGATCGGCCATTCGGGTTTGCGATTCTAACAGGAAAGCCGTCGCTGCATAGCGCATTGATTTACGCGGCGGAGGCGACAATCGCCTGTCTTTGTCGCCGAAATGACCTTCGATGCGCGCGCGTCTCGACACGGAGACTGAAAGCACGTTTTGACCTTTCGCAAAGCAGCCGCGTAGTCCCCAGTCGGCAGATTCCCAGGGGCAATCCTTACAAACGAGTGTGGCCGAAAAGAAGCCTCAGAGGAGCCGGACCGCGGTGAGCGCGATCTGGCCGCCGAAGCAGACGTCGACGTCGGCGCCCGGGGTGCGGTGGCGCAGGTTGTAATCGCCGGCAAAGTAGAGGCCGCTCTCTTCTTCGTGCCGGTAATTAAGCGGGAGCGGTTTGGGATCGAGCGCGCACCAGACGACTTCCGGGTCGGGCGCTTCGGGCGGAAGCAGCGGCAGGTTGACGTTGTAGAAAACTCCGGGCTCGATCGGCTTGGCCAGGAGCTCGCTGAGCACGGGCGTGATCCAGCGCTGCGCTCGCGCCCAATCGAATTCGATCCCGCTTTTGCGGTAGAGCGAGAACGCAATTCCCGGCCAGCCGTGCAAGAGCGCTTCGCGGACCGCCGCGACGGTGCCCGAGTAATGGATATCCGCACCCAGGTTGGCGCCGTGATTGATGCCACTGAGGATCCACTTCGCCTCCGGCACCAGATGGAGCAAGCCGAGACGGGTGCAATCGGCCGGCGTCCCGTGAATCGCGAAACGATTTTCGCCCCGCGGCTCGATTCGCACACCCTCGCGCCAGGTGACGGCGTGGCTTACCCCCGATTGTGGACCTGCCGGCGCGACCACCACCGGCTCGCCCAGAGTTTCGGCGGCGCCGACCAGCGCCGCGAGTCCCGCGGCATCGATCCCGTCGTCGTTGGTCACGAGAAATTTCATCGCAGCGCAGACTACACTCGCGGTGTAGGGCGCGCCATCCTGGCCGCCCGACGTAGATCCCGGCCGAACCCGGCGGCCAGGATGGCGCGGCCCTACATCTCGACGAACGGCTTCAGCCTAACGAGTGCTTAATCCCATTGTTGCGAGATTTGCTCGAGATAATCTCTGGCCCCTTCCAGTGGCTTCGGTTCGAACGCGAAGAGGCAATGACGACCGGCTATTTCGCTGCGAACCAGGCCGGATCAACCAGCAACTTTTGGTTGTGGTCTTTTTCGTCGCCTGGACGAAGGACGATCGCAGTCAACGGGATCCCCGAGGCAAGCAGCGCACAAGTCGTTAGGCCGAAAGAAGAGGGCGCGGCTGCGGTCAATCATGCGGGGCGGCGAGTTTCTGAAACCGTGGATCGCCCCGCAGCGGATCGAACATGGGATCGAGCCGGAGGAGGGCCGGAGTGAGCGGGGCCTGCCCTCCGCCCAGCGGACCCTCGTAGGGCAAGGAAAGCACTTTTTGCAAAGCGGCGATGGCGCGATCAGGCTCACCGACCTGGGCCGCGACCCGCGCCAGAATCTCAATTGGCGCCGGTCCATCGAACGCATCTTTCTCGATCGGCATCGCGTCCATGGCCCGTTGCGAGAGAGTCAGGGCCGTTTCCTTGTCGGCGAGGCCCATATCCGTCAGGGCGAGATCGATCAGGAGGTTATAATTGTTTGGCTGTTGCTTGAGGAAAGGTTCCAGTTCCGCACGCGCCTTGCGCCAGCTTTCCTGGGCGGCGGCATGGTCGCCAGCGACGTCCTGGACCCAGCCTAACCAAAAGCGCAGCTCACCGGTGAAGTAACCCCACGCCGGGTCAGGCTTGGCCAGCAACTCTTTTAGCCGCGGAATGACCGGTGCCGGGTGGCGCTCCAGGATTGCCTGGTAAACCTGAGCGTAAAGGACGTTGGAATCGTCGGGCGGCGGGCGGAGTGGCGCGAGCAGCCGGGCGGCCCGTGGGAGGTCGCCCTGCGCCTGAGCGATCGACCCTTCCGATCCGATCGTATCCATGTCGTCCGGAATGATGATCAGAATCTGGTCAAACTTTCGCAGCGCATCCGCAAAGCGCCGCAGTGCGACGTAAGATTGGGCGTGTTGTCCGAGCACGTAAACGTTCCGCGGGTCGAGTCTCTCGGCTTCCTGGAAGTAAGACTCACTCTGGTCCCATTTGCCCTGCCGGCGCGTGACATAGGCAAGCGATTCCGGAATCCGGCTGCTGTTGGGCAGGAGCCGCCGGGCCCGGTCAAAGTAACGCACCGCCGAGTCGTAGTTCTTCAAACAGGCATAGTAATAGTATCCCTGAGCATGCAGCCCTTCGCCAAGGTTGGGCTGCAACGTAAGCGCCGTGGCCGCCGCCTGCCGCGCTTCTTCGCGAAGGTCATCAGTGGGTTGGAGAGTCTGGGTAAGGTAGCCGCGCGCATCGACGAAGGAGAGCAGCGCCCAGGCAAGAGCGAACTTCCGGTCGAGCCGTACTGCTTCCCTGAGATACCTTTGCGCGCCCCGGGAATTGGCGGCTGAGTTAGCCGTTTTCAGATTGTAAGCCAGCCCGCGCAGATAGGCGTCGTAGGCATCCGGATTTTCCGTCGGCCGGTCGGCAATAACCTGTTCTTCCTGGCCGGTCAGTTTGGCCCGCAACTGGTCAGCGATAGCTTTGGCCACCTCACTCTCGACCGAAAAGATATCTGTCAGTTTGCGATCATAGCTATCGGCCCAAAGATGGGAATCATCAGTCGCTTTGATCAACTGCACGTTAATCCGCACGACATCCCCGCTCTTCTGCACACTACCTTCAAGGATGTGAGCGACCCCAAGTTGTCGAGCGATCTCAGGGAGGTTTTCCGGCGCGCTTTGGTATTGCTGGGTCGAAGTCTGCGATATGACCTTTAGGTCTGCGATCTTGGATAAACGGGTCAGAATCTCGTCCTGGATTCCATCGGTGAAATACGCGTTTTCCTTCTCGCTGCTCAAGTTTTCAAACGGCAGCACTGCGATCGATTTTTCGGGCGCGGCGGCCGCGCCGTCGGACTTCGATTCCGCCGTGAAGCGCCCGAGGAAGAACAAGGCGACGGAAAAAAGACCGGCTACGATAACCACGTAAATCCATGTCCGACGCCCTGCCAGCCGGCGCGGAAGTTGATCGGCGTTCTCCGCGCGCTTGACGCCTTGCGGAGTTAGTTCGAAGGCCCACGCGATGATCAAGGCGAACGGAAAACCGATTACGATCAGAAGGACAACCAGCCTGACGAACCAATTCGGGATATCGAAAAACGGAAAGACCTGGGTGGCGATTTGAGTGAGCAACCAGCCAACGACGGCATACGTGACCGCAACCTTGTAAACGTTGCGCCGCTGCAATTCGGCAAAGAATTTCCCGGGATCCATCAGCTACTTCGAAGTCGTGCCCGCCAGACGCATGGGAGCCATTTCATATCGCCGCCCCCTTTTATACTCGATTTTGAGCGCGCCGCGAGAACGGACCGCGACCGGTTCAGAAAAGAATTTAGCTTGTCTCTTTTCTCGATGCAGCCTAGACCCGATGCGAAGGGGAAGTTCGCTCATGGGTAATAACCCGGGACTCACACCACAACCGAAGTCCCTCGCGGATATCCTGGCCGAGGAACTGGATGGTCAGATCGGCCAGGGCGAAACGCAGGAATTGCCGGTGGCGGAAAAGCAGCCGCGCCTGCGCGCCGTTTACGACCGGATTCATGCCGAGCAACCGGAGCGCTCGGCGCTTTGTCTATCCGGTGGTGGAATTCGGAGCGCGATCTTTAGCCTTGGCGTTCTGCAAGGCCTGGCGCGAAAGAGTCTGCTTCAGGACTTCGACTATCTCTCGACCGTTTCAGGTGGCGGCTATGTCGGCGGCTGGCTGACCGCCTGGATCAAGAATCATCCGCAAGGCATGAACGGCGTGGTGCAGGAATTACAACGCCACCCCGACCTGACACTGAATCCGGAGCCAGAGCCGATTCGGCACCTCCGGAGCTTTAGCAATTATCTTACCCCGAGGACTGGCTTAACCTCGATCGACACCTGGACGCTGATCGCCACTTACATTCGCAACATGTTTTTGAATTGGCTGATCATCGTCTCGTGTCTGGCTGCCCCAATGATAATCCCGAGGCTTTATTTGGCAGCGATCCTGTTGCCGCCGGCGGGCTGGACATCCTCACCTGATTACCCGCGCATTGTGCAGCGCTACGATATCGCGCTCACCGCATTGCTAACCGTAAGCTTCGTGCTCGTGGCAGTGGCCATGGCCTATGCAATCATTGATGTTCCTGCGACCGGCAACGCCGGCTTTCCCCAGAAACGTTTTCTTACCTTCCGGCAGATTCCCTTGCTCATCGCGGCCCTGACTCTGACTGAATGGTGGGCCCTGTTTTGCAACGTTCACGGAGGCCGGGCGCTCGATTCCAATTCGGGCCTGGCCTGGTTTATAGCTTTTGCGGTCGCGACCTACCTGGCCGGCGGCTTGCTCGGTACAGTCTTTCTTTGGTTTCGTCGGCGCACCGTGAGGCCCCACAACCTCGCAGCTTCCACTCTGCGTTTGGGAGTGATTCTCATTACGACAGGGTTCGGGGGTTTTTGTCTCTGGGAAATCGCCACCAGCATTTTTCTTGATCCGGCGACTGGCGCCTTGAATTATGTCTGCTTCGCGCCAGCCCTCGTCCTTGCCGTCCTCCTGCTGGTGAATTTCCTTTTCACCGGCCTCGCCAGCTGGGTCTCAAAAGATCAGGACCGCGAATGGTGGGCCCGCTCGGCCGCCTGGATTTTGGTTACGATTTGTGCCTGGATCCTGCTGAACGGCGTTGTCCTTTGGGGCGCACAAGCGATCTCAGCCGACCCTTCCAACCGGCTTCTCGTTTTTTTTGGCGCCTTGGATTCCCGTAACGCGCTCCATTTTTTTGATCCTCTGTTAAGACGCCTCTTTGCTGCTTTCGGTGGCGTGACTGGGGTCGTCGCTGCCCTCCTTGCCCTGCGTTCAAAATTCGTCGCAAAGCGGGGTGATGGCGATAGCTTGCAATGGGTCCTGGGAATCGTCGCTGTCCTTTTCTTTCTGCTCCTTTCGCTCGCGATTTCGTGGCTCCTCCTCTTTATCAGCCTGCGGCCTCCAAAGTACGCTCTGGTCTTCAGCCACACACCTTATCAGTTCCAGCTCTTCGTCATCTTCTTCCTTATCTCGGCGAATCTACTCTTTGGCATTGTGATGGGTTTCTTCATCAATGTGAATAAGTTTTCCCTCCATGCGACCTATCGTAACCGGCTGATTCGTGCCTTTCTCGGTGCTTCGCGGAAGTCGGGGGAGCGCCGGCCGCATCTCTTTACGGGCTTTGACCCTAACGACAATATCAAGTTGCGCGACTTAAAGCCGGGGAAACCGTTTCATGTCATCAATCTGACGCTCAATCTGGTTAAAGGTGAGCAACTGTCATGGCAGGAAAGGAGGGCCGAATCTTTTACCATGAGCCGGCTGCATTGCGGCTCATGGCATGTCGGTTACCGGCCCTCAACGGAATACGGTGAGGGTGTCAGCCTCGGCACCGCGCTGACCATCTCGGGTGCCGCCGCCAGTCCCAACATGGGGTATCACTCCTCGCCGCTGGTTGGTTTTCTCATGACTCTCTTTAACGTGCGCCTGGGCTGTTGGCTTGGGAATCCCGGCGCGCCCGGCGATCGCACCTGGCGCCGCAGCGGGCCGCGCTACGCCGTCGGTCCGCTCTTTTCCGAGGCGCTCGGCAATACCACGGACCGCTACCGATACGTCAATCTCTCTGATGGCGGACACTTCGAAAACCTCGGCCTCTATGAAATGGTCTTGCGCCGGTGCCGGTTCATCCTCGCGATCGATGCCGGGCAGGATTTCGATTACGTTTTTGAGGATCTCGGTAACGCCATTCGCAAGATCCGAATCGATCTTGGCATTCCGATCGAGATCAAGGTGGTGTCGCCCAAAAAAGCCGGCGGCGTGATCCCGCGCTGCGCTTTTGGCACAATCCGCTATTCGGCTGTCGACCAGGCGACGAGTGACGGCTCCCTTATCTACATCAAGCCCACCATCTTTGGCGACGAGCCGCCCGATGTCTTCAACTACGCCGCGGCCCACCCGGAGTTTCCACACGAGCCGACGACTGACCAGTGGTTCAGCGAATCGCAGCTGGAGAGTTATCGATTACTCGGGTTACACGCCGTCGAGTCGATCTGTGGAGAGGGTTTCACGCCCAAGGATCTGCCGCTCTTTTTCGCCCAGGTGAAAGAAGAGTTGGCCCGGGTTCAAACCGGAACCGTCTGAGTTCTCAATTCTCGTCTCCCGCGGACGCAAAAAGATTTCGTTTCAATTCTTCTTGCCCGACTGCGCGAAACCGGACTAAAAAGCCCCTTATGAAACCGCACGTGCTGGAACACGGTTTGGCGGCGCAGCCCCGGATCGCGTCAAAAACTACCTTCGCTCTTGCCCTGGCCGCTCTTCTCGCCGCCGGCTGCCAAAAAAATCCGGAGGACGAAGCCAAGCTCGCGGGGCTCTCGCCTAACGACTTCCCACAGATCACAGCCGACGTCTTCAAACCGATGGATGGCGGAATCGCACTTGCGCCTGATGAGATCATGGGCCGCAATACCTGGAACCTCTGGAGCGGTGGCAACCAGCACTTCTGGAACCATGTCGCGCAGGACAGCTTTGGGCTGATGGACCTGCTGAAAATGCTGGATAACCGGAAGTATCCGCGGGGCGAACGTTTCAAAACCCTCGGGTTAGTTAACGAACCCGGCTTCCGCGCTGCGACTAAACCGGACGAGTACGGCCTCTGGCTGGACGAACAGGTCGAGCCAGAACCGGCTGGAATCGATTACAAAATTTATGGCAAACCCTCCGGCGTGCTGGGCTTCCGGCTTTTCCCGAATCCGGAGTTCAACGACGAGGCGCGCCAGAAATGGGATGGCGCCCGTTTCCTGAACGACCCGCACTACTACAGCACGAACCAACTCGTTAGGCCGTATCGGGTCGGCGTCGCCTGCGGCGCCTGCCACATCTCGCCCAATCCGTCCAACCCGCCGGCCGACCCGGAAAATCCGCACTGGGAAAATCTCGCCTCCGCGATCGGCAACCAGTACATCCGGGAAGGCAAAGTCTTTGCGCCTAACGTCGAGAAAGGCGGCTTTTTTTACGAAGAACTGGCCGCGCAACCGCCCGGCACCTCCGACACCTCGCGGATCGCGACCGATCACATCAACAATCCCAACGCGATCAACCCCATCTTCCTCCTCGCCGCGCGCGAACGGATCGCGACGCAGGAAAAAATGGCCGGCGGAACCCTCGCCTTGCCGGGCGAAAAAGAGGAAATGGCGGTGCCTCACATCCTGAAGGATGGCGCTGACTCGATCGGCGTCCCCGGGGCGACGATCCGGGTTTACGTCAACATCGGAATGTTCTCGGAATACTGGCTGACCCGTCACAACCGGCTCATCGGCCTGACCCCGCAGAAACCTTTTGAAATTCCCTATGCGCGCGAGCACTCCGTCTTTTGGCGTGCCACCGAGGAACGGCTGGCCAATGTCGCGGCATTTTTCCGTCGCTTGAGACCCTATCACCTCGCCGATGCGCCGGGCGGCGCGGCCTACATCACGACCGACGAAGCGGTCTTGAATCGCGGGAAACTGGCCTTTGCCAATAACTGCGCCTACTGCCACTCAAGCAAACAACCGCCGGCGGGGATTGATCCAGAATCGGGCGATGGCAAGGCCTGGTTCCGCACTGCTGTCATGCAGCCGGATTTCCTCGAGAACAATTTTCTCTCGACCGACAAGCGCTATCCCCTGTCGAAAATCCAAACCAATTCGGCGCGCGCTCTCGGGACGAACGCCATGCCCGGCCACATCTGGGATAACTTCTCTTCCCAAACCTACAAGGAACTTCCGCTCCCTGATGAAGTGGACCTCTACAACCCCTTTAATGAAGCACAGCCGATCAAGTTCCAGCCGAAATCGAAGCATACCGGCCCCGGTTTCTACCGCGTCGCTTCACTCGTTAGTGTCTGGAGTTCGGCACCGTTCCTGCATACCAATGCGCTCGGCAAATTTACCGGCGATCCCTCGATCGCGGGCCGGTTGGAAGCTTACAACGACGCCGCCGAAAAGTTACTCTGGCCCGAAAAGCGACCTGGCAAGGCTTCCATCTGGCGGACGCAAAACGAATGCTACCTTCACCTGCGGAAAGAGTTTGTCCCGAAACCGCTGCAGGCGCTCGCGGATAGCGACGGCTACCTCAACCTCGGCCCTATTCCAAAAGGCACGCCGATCAACCTGCTGGCCAACCTTGAGCCCGACTTCGGCGACCTGGTAGCCCTCAAACTGGCGCTAAGTCGGGCGCTTCTGGCGATTAAGGCGAAAAACCTCTCGCCGGAGGAGGCCCGCGCCGAGCTTATCGAGACGGTTCCGCAACTGCTCCCAGCCAATAAGTGCCCCGACTTTATCGAGGACGAAGGCCATTATTTCGGCGTCGATCTGCCCGATGAAGATAAGCGGGCGCTGATCGAATACATGAAGACTTTCTAGTAATCGCATAGGACCAAATACCACTGGAAGAAGGGAAACGAATGACTGCTGCTGAAATGCTGACGATGTCCCAGGCTGAACTGGACGATCTTTTTACCAAAAGTCCCGCTGGTGATATTCCCAAAGGCGAAGCGAAGGGCACAGCGATCGTCGCCCCCGGCACAACTTACTCGGCGGACATCGCGACCTTTGTCAATCACTTCGCCTGGCAGGGAAAGGTCTTTGATCCGGAGAAAGGCGTGTTGCGCAACAAGATCACACCGTTTGGTCTCAACGCGATCATCGCCAAGGTTTATAAGGGCGACAGCTGGCTCGACGGCAAGGAGTGTATCGTGCTTGATTACTCCGAGACCTCACTCCTCGCTCACTGGATCCGCGATGAAATCCGCCAGGTCGCACCGCGCGTTTACCTCGGCAAAGTTTACTGGAGCAAGAAGCGCCTGATCGATTTCGCGCTCGAATTTCCGGAAGTGTCTGCCTAACGAAAAGCGCGCGGCCATGGCTGACGTTTCCCAAGCCGCTTCGAGTCAGCCGCCCGCTTTTAATTCGAATGCCAGCCGTCCCATGCCGCGGGCGGATACCGGCTCCATCTTCCTCAATGGGCTGAGCGACTTCTTCACTTTGCTCCTGCATTTGGAACGCCGGGTCGATCCCTGGTTCCGCCCTGCTTTCGATGCCTTTCTGCGCGACCCGATCGCGCGTTTCGCGAACGATCTGATCAATCGCAAACGCCCTGACGAAGGGCTCCGGATCGCGCAGGAGAAAATTCTTCCCGAGGAGGAGGCCTGGCTCGATTCGATCATCGACACTTTCGAGAAGCAGATGCGCAAGCTCTGGAAACCCGGCGGGATGGAGCGGGGCGGCAACACCAAAACCCATGGCATCGTCCGCGGAGAATTCATCATTCACGACAATTTCCCCCCGCAATTTCGTCGTGGCATCTATGCGCGGCCGCAGACCTTCCGGGCCTGGGTGCGCTTTTCCGGACCCGGTCCTTATATCACACCTGACATCGACGACGTCGGTTTCATGAGTATCAGCATCAAACTCATGAGCGTGCCGGGCGCGAAACTGATGGACGAGGAAAAATCGACTCTCGATATGTTTGGAGTTTCCACACCTACTTTCGTCACCCCCGACACGAAGGCGAACGCGCAGCTTCAGATCGAGAGCCTGAAGAATGCCCAGATCTATTACTTTCTGAACCTTCATCGGCCCCACATCCTCGACCTCATCATGCAGTCGCTCTGGATCAAGACCCAGAGCAGCCCATTCGAGGCGCCCTACTTCAGCTGTGTCCCTTATTTGTTAGGCGAAGGTCAGGCCATGCAGTATTCGGTCTGGCCAAAGTCGAAACGGCGCACGCCGATTCCGAAGCTACCTTTGCGGCCACCGGATGACTATCTGCGTGACGCGATGGTTGCTTCCCTCGCCGAGGGCGACATCGAATTCGACTTCCGCATCCAGCTCCAGACCGACCCGCACCTCATGCCGATCGAGAACAACGCCGTGCTCTGGCGGGAAGAGCTGTCACCGCGCGTGTCCGTCGCCACCCTGCGTCTGCCGAAACAGAAGTTCGATTCCCACGCCCAGATGGAGTTTGCGAAAAAGCTCTCTTATAACCCCTGGCACACGATCGCAGAGCATCGTCCCTTAGGTAATCAAAGCCGCGCCCGACGTCGCATGTACGAGACGCTCTCCAAGCTCCGTCAGAGCGAGAACGCCGTGCCGCATTACGAGCCGACCGGCGACGAAGTCTTCGAGTGAATTCCGATGACTCCGCAATCGAACTTCATGGTGCTGGCACCCATCGAGCCGTCGCGCGAAGCGGACTTACGCGCCTTGCTCAACTCGATGAACGAAGGACCCGGCCGGGTCAATCCCAGGAACGCTCTTATCCCTTTCGAGCAATTCGATCGGCTCCATTATGGGCGGTTGGTCATTCTGAACGACCAGACGACGGGTGACATCCGGGTTTACGGCCTGGAGCCGGAAAACTATCCGCTCTATCTCGCGTTTTTGGGAGATATCGACGGGGACGCGGAATCTTTTCTGGAGCAGTTGGCCTACCGCTCGCCCGAGGGATTGCGCGCGCTCTTTTCCTGCTGCGCAGACTTCAATCCCCAAACTGACATCATCAGGTGGATGCGGGAACACGAGGCGCCGCCCATCGCCAATTATGTTAACTGGCACGGCCGAACGGTCGTCCGCGTCCGGGAGGAAGCGAACTTGCGCGACGCGCTTGAGAGTTACCTCCAGCTCAATGCTGCCGCGCTCGCAGACCTTGCGCCGTATGAGATTCACCAACGACTGCGGCAGTTCGTCCAGGGCGAGAAGGCTGCCGGGCGGCTGATCCTGACCACCGAAGAGCCGACGCCGTTTGGGTGGTGGATCAAGAATTTGCTCAACCTGGTGGGAATGCCGCTGCTCTTTCTCATCGCGCTGCCGTTGATCGTGCTTGTCACCCCGTTCTATCTCTGGCGGCTGCGGCGGCTGGAGAAAACCGATCCCGAGCTTTGCGCGCGCGTCAACCAGGCTAACTCGGATGGACTGGCTCAGGCGGAAGACCGCCTTGTGACCAATCAATTCACGGCCATGGGCAGTTTGAAGCCTGGTCTCGTCAGGCTATTGACCACGATTGGCATTCTTTGGACGGTGAACTGGGGCGCGCGTCACCTGTTTACCAGCGGTCGCCTGGCGCGGATTCGCACGATTCACTTCGCGCGCTGGGTCTTTCTCGACGGTCGCAAGAGGATGGTCTTCTTCAGTAACTACGACGGCACGGTCGAGAGTTACATGGACGATTTCATTAACAAGACCGGGTTCGGTCTCAACATGGTCTTCAGCAACGGCGTTGGTTATCCCCGAACGAACTGGCTCGCGCTCGACGGCTGCCAGGACGAACAAAAGTACAAGGACTTCCTTCGACGCCACACTTTGCCAAGCCAGGTCTGGTACAAAGCCTATCCGGGTCTGACCGCGATCGATCTGGAACGCAACAGCCGCCTCCGCCAGGGGCTGGAGGCGATCTCGCTTAACGAAGAACAGGCCAGGGAATGGGTCGCACTCCTATGAAACAAGACGAAGTCGATTTCAACGACGTCCAGGGGTTGGTCCGCTTCGGTTACGGTAAATTGACGGAGGCTTCCTATGCGCTCCTGCGGATCAAGGACGCAGCCGCGGCCCGTCAGTGGTTGCGGGCGGCGCCGATCACAAGTGCGGCCACGATGAATCCGCCTCCATCGGACGCGCTTCAGGTTGCCTTCACCGCCCGCGGCCTGGCTGAGATCGGCGCGCCGCCATCTGTCATTGAAGGTTTTTCCCCGGAGTTTCTAGCTGGCTTGACGGAAGAAAGCCGGACGCGTCGACTTGGCGACGTGGACACGAATGCGCCGTCACAATGGTCCTGGGGCTACGGGGGCACCCTGCCGCATCTCGTGGTAATGTTTTTCGCCGGACCGGGCGGTCTGGGGGATTTCATCCAGCGCGCCACCGGACCGCGGTGGTCCGACGCCTTCGAGGAAATGCGCTGGCTGAAAACGGCCGATCTCGACGGGATCGAACCTTTCGGCTTCACGGACGGAATCAGCCAGCCGCAGGTCGACTGGACGGGCCAGCGCGACCCGACCCGCCCACAGATTGATTACGGCAACCTTGTCGCGCTCGGCGAATTTCTGCTCGGTTACCCTAACGAATATAACAAATACACCAATCGACCGCTGCTCGACCACGAACCCGCGAGCGCGGATCTGCTTCCCGCCCAAGACGCGCCGGAAAAGAGAGATTTGGGCCGCAACGGCACCTATCTCGTGCTGCGCGATCTGCAGCAGGACGTGCGGGCTTTCTGGCAGTTCGTTAGTCAGCAGACTGCTGGCAGTGTCGCGGCCGGTGAGGAGCTGGCGGCAGCGATGGTCGGCCGCACGCGGGCGGGCGATCCGCTGGTGCCGATCCAGCAGGAACCAATACCCGGAATCGGATCAAACCCGGACGAGGTGCGGCAAAACCGCTTCACTTACGCGCAAGACCCGACAGGCGCCGCCTGTCCTTTCGGGGCGCATATTCGCCGCGCAAATCCGCGCAACCCCGATTTTCCCGGGCGCCCAGCCAGCCTTTTGCAGCGGATCGTTACCATGCTTGGCTTTGGTCCGAAGGGTTTCCGTGATGACCTGATGTCGCCCGTCCGCTTCCATCGCATTCTGCGCCGCGGCCGGGAATACGGACTGGGGTTGCCGCCGGAGGAAGCGTTGAGGCCGGCCCCGCCTAACGAACCGGGGCGCGGCCTCCATTTCGTTTGCCTGAACGCGAATATTTCGCGCCAGTTCGAGTTCCTGCAAAACGCCTGGATCGCAAACACGAAGTTCTCCGCCATGACCGGTGAGAGCGACCCTCTCCTCGGCACCCGCGCCGAGATCCCAGGCTGCCCGGTGACGGCGGATTTCAACCAGCCGCGCGCCGACCGCTTGCGGAATCGCGTTTCCGGCTTGCCGCAATTCGTGACCGTGCGCGGCGGCGCCTACTTCTTTCTCCCGAGCCTGCGCGCCTTGCGCTACTTCGCCACCGATCGTCGCAGCCAGGAATCTTAGCCGGCCCTTTTAAGCTCTTGCCCTCTGGCATGGCAGAAGCTTATGATGGATTCCCGATGATCCAGGCGAATTGTCGGGCGCGCTTCACGGCGGCGGATTTTCAATTCATCGTGCGCACCCTGGCTCGTTCGCCTAACGATCAGGTGTCCCTGGTCGATCTCCTGAGCGATGTCGAGACGCGCGACGCAGTTCTCGATCATCCGCGCCTGGTCGATGCCATCCTTTCTCACGCCGGGCATCTCTCGATTTCGTCCTCCTTTTACTTTTACGTTCTGGCTCGGCATGTCCTGCAACGGGCCAACATCACCGACCGCAAGCTATCGGATTACATCGGTTCGCTGCTTGAGACTTTTTCGCGCGGAAGCGGCTTGCGCCCGCCGCACACCGAGGATGATTCGGGCCGCCAGTATCTTTCCGACATGTTGATCGCTCTGACCCGCGCCACGGCGGAGCAAAGCTTTCTCCTCCGGGCCTACGTTGGGAATTACTCGCTTTTCGTCAGCGGCATCTTTCACGAGAACACGCAGCACCGGAGCCGGCGCGGCGCACCCGATCTGGAGTTTTACGAAAAAATCGGGCGAACAAATTTCCAACTCGTTGCCTCACATTCGACCGCGCGGCGCTGCGAGCTGAACGACGTCTTCGAAGAACTTGCGGATCGTTTTCACGACGTGCGCCTCGCACTCAACCGGCTTTCCGACGAGCTGCTTAATCTCGACGACGACCATTGTCCGCACATTCTTTGAAATCGACTCGCACCAGGAACACGAAGGTCGCAAAAGCCAGATTAGGAGAGATGATTACCTGGCGCCCGAGGTGAGCAGAAAATGGATAAGCCGTGAACGAAACCCTCTTCAGCCAAGTCCAGCGCCTCTTCGAGCGCACCTATGCGCAGGCCGGGATCAACCTCGAGGAATGCCTGATCGATCAGCGGCGCTGCCGGCACCTTTCCAAATTGGCGGGTGCCTCCGCGGCTGAATTGAGCGAGCTGGCACGCACTTTCCTGCGCACGGCGAACGATCAGCTCTATGTCGGCATTTACTACTCGCGCTGGCTCATTGAACAACTCGAGCAGCATGACCCGCGCGCCGGCCTGACGAATCGAAACATTCGTTCCCTCATCATGTTTGTGGAAGAAATCAACCACGCTCTGCATGCCGCCATCCAGTTCCGGAATGGCGAACGCCGGATCGCCTCGGAGGATTTCGCGCGCGATCTCGAGCTTCAAGCGCGGGTCGATACCTATCTTGTGCTGCTTCTCTTCGTCGCTTTTTTTCGCAAGACGCAGCGCGTTTCCCGCACCGATCGGCGCTGGCTCCGCTTCCATCTTTTCGAGGCCCAGAATCCCGGAGCGTTTCGCGACACGAACCTCCGTGGTCGTTACCTCGAAACGACCGAGCTGGCCGCGAGCTACACCCGCTTTCTCGATACCATCAACGGCGCCCGCCGGCTCGAGGAGATCCGGAATTTCCGCGCCCTTGAGTACGACGCGAAGAAACGACGCATCCTCGCATTAATGGATGTCCCGCCCACAGCGCCAGTTCCGCCCCGCGACAGTCAGGGAGACTGACGAATCAGGAACGCAGGAAAGGAGGAAAGGACTGGTAAAGGATCAAACTGCAAATAAGCTCATAAAGAATTTGAGCGGCGTTCGCTGCAGCGCGACTGGTTAGACACGACGTTTGTTGCGTAGATGGCGCTCAAGCCTGTCGAGCGGCGAGAAGATGAGACATGGCAGTTCGGCGCCCTTGCGAAAGAACGCACCTGGGATCGCCACGAGTTCACAGCCTGCATGCGCACGCACGCCGGCAACAACCAGCGAAATACCGAGAAACATGGCTGCTGCCAGCTGACCTCTTCCACCGCCGACAATCGGGAGCCGGAAGGAACCGGCAACATATAACGCGATGAGCAACGCTAGCGCGACAACATAACCAGCCATCGGCATAATGAATCGCGGCGAAGCGATAAGGATCACACCGTCTACGATAATCAAGGCGAGCATCAGCAACAGCGAGGCGATCACGACTCCCAGTGAGACTCGAAAGTATGCCGGCACTACATTAGCTATCAGCACGAGGCCAAGCAGAATGCGCAGGGCGCGTCCCACTGGCGGCGCGCGGCGGGATTGTTCGGATGGCATGATAGTGTCTAACGGGACGGAGCCAAGCCAGCGCTGGCGGGCGCGAGCGTGGCAAGGAGCGAGAACTGTTTCATAAAATCGAAGGTGGACTTCACAGCGGCCAGCGGCTAGATGCCATGGAGGGTTGTAAAGCGTGAGCAAAACGGGGCGCGCTGAACAATAGACGCCGAAAATAGTATGTGCGAGTGCTCGTCACGTGTCGCATCAATCTACCAAAGCCCGGGAACCAAGCGCTTCGTGCGCGCGGCATAGTCACGATATTCGGGATACCGCTCCGTAACAAGCGTCTCCTCACAGCGGAGCCGGACCAGAACACCGACGGTCGCGAGAAAGCCCAGGAGAATCGTGAGCGGCGACAGATGCGCGAGCACGCCGGCCCAGATGAACATGCAAATCGCGGCATAAATCGGATGTCGAATGTAACGGTACGGTCCGCTCGTCACCAAACCTCCGGCAGTGGGCTTGGCGTCAGCATGGAAGCTACGCATTCCGAAGGTCACTCGCGCCCAGAGCATGAGCAGCGCCGCTGCGACCTGCAGCGCGATTACCCAGGGCTTTGGTGAAAATAGGGCATGTATCTTCAGGAGGGCGACGAGCGCGATTACGATCAAAACAAAGCCAAGGATGGAGAGTCCTCTCATGAAGATCGAATTTCGCCGCACGCGCGGGAAAAGCAATCGAAGGCGCCAACCCACCTAACCAAAACAAGACGGGCCGCCGCGAGCGAGAACACGCGTTGCTCGGAGTGAATGGAGTGGACTGTCAAGCCACGACATGGACGTTAGCCCCGGATATGAGAGCAGCGCGACCATATCAAAATGTGGACATCATCTCAAAACTCGGACGTACGGCGGGCGCGGATCGCTCCACTGATTGGTTTAGATGTGGTCACACGACAAATCATTGGGCTAGACTGTAGACCGCAACCAGTACGGTGTCAGTCGTATCAGCAACTCCCCGGACTTGGCTAGATCGGTTCGGCTGCAAGATCGAGCTTGGGTGGAATAAATAGAATAACGAGATGAAACAACGGGCCAATATATGGAAGGAATCCCACGATGATCCACCAGCCACTCCAACCGGCGTCGCGCACTCGCGGCAAGAGCACAAAGAAGAGCGCATAAACGCACCGACACAAATGGCGACAAGGCGCAACCCGGCAACCACGGGATCGTTTGCCGACGCGAGACCCAGCAGCAGCCACAAGCAAGCATCTGTAATGATGATCCGAAACAGGTACTGGATACGATGGAGGCGCTCCGGGAATACAATGTCTTCAAGGCGATCCATGCTTAGACCTGGACATTATGGCTGCGTGAGGGTGAAAAAGAGGGCGTGCTCGCCTCCGAAAGAGGACCGCGGGTTGTTCCGATTGTGGCGGGACGGAGCCGCATTGATGGCGGTTTTGGGGTCGGTCGTATCAAACAATTAACTCCGAGGAGACAAGCACAATGAAAAAGCATAGGTATGTTGGACTGGACGTCCACAAAGAATGCAATGGAGTGGACTGTCAAGCAACGACATGGACGTTAAGCCCGCAGGGTTAGGTCTCATTGGCCCCTGCCTTTTGATGGCGGACCTGAAAGAACCTCGATCTTTTCTTGCTCCATACAAATCTCTTTCCAATTAAGCCGGCCATAACAGACAGCGTGTGCGATGCCCGTCACTCGCACCCAGTGGCGATCGGCGCGAATGTCGGGCGGATAGTTTGTGCCCGAAAATGACGGGCGAGATGGAGGATAATAAAGCATGACAATGCGCTTCAAGTCGGCGTGTCGCAACGCGTCCGGACTTTCCCAAAGACCGTTCTCGCTTCCGCCGACTTCGAGAAAGCCTATAAGCGTGATTCTTTGGTGGTCGAACTTGGACGGGTTCTTCACGAAGGTAGCGAATGGCACTTCGTGCGCTTGGCGCAAGATGACTGACGCAAAAAGCGTCGTTGTGATGGCTAGCAATTTGCGCATGGCGCGAGATTTAACGAAAACAGGATGAGCTTGCTACCGAAGGCGCGCACCGCAGCGGGTTGAAAGCGTCTGAGCCATGGAAGGTGAGGTCGTACGCCGGGTCGCAGTCAGCTCGATTAGCTTTGGTCTCAGGTCAGTCCGGCGAGATGCGTCGAAGCAGCCACACGAAGAACAAAAAGACGGCCAAAGTGACGCCGACCGTGAAAAACGAGAGCAAAATGTGCATGATGAAGTCGGGCTTGGGCACCTTCTCCATGTCGATGATCGTCACGCCCGGAATGTGGAGTGCTGCTATGGCTTCATGGGCGGCTTCGGTATATTCGTGCGCGCTAATCACGACCGTGTTGGTGTTTGTGGCACGTTCTAATCGGATCTGCGAGAATCCCGCGACTGCGAATATCGTCAACGCGTATGCAACGACGTGATGCCAAGATAGGTTCATAAGAACTGACGAGAACAGGATGCGCTGCTGCGACCGGGAGGGCGCTCGGTGGCGGGTGGAGGCGTGGAAGTCATGAAAAACGAGGTCGTGCGCCGGGTCGCAGTTAGCTCGATCGTCTGGTCAGTTTTGGTTCTCATGGCGATATGCGAAATCGTCTGCCGAGAAGCTTCTCAACGGCGTCTTCGTACTCGCGAAACGCAACGGTAGGCCGACCTTGCTGATCGGGACTGGCGTCCTTCTCTGGAAATCTGTCTTCGCCGCCGCTGGAGACGCGCTCGCTGTCTTTGTACTTCAGGCGAAGCGACCACTTGACGCCATCAAATGCCATATCCGGCCACTCGTAGTATGAATGCCATCGCCAAACCCCGATGTGTTCGAGACTAGCCCGGAAGGCATGCCACTCTTCCACCGTCGGCGTAATCTTGACAGGTTCGGGGCTGCCATTGTCGGAGACCTCGGAGTAAATGATGCACCCGTCGCGAAAATCGATGTGATAACTGTGCTCCGCGAAAGCCCAGGTGTCGGTGGAAAACTCTGTCGGGATGTCGTCGCTCGCGCAAGCGACGCTCGCCGCGACGAACGCAAGGGCAAAAAGGACGGTGCGAGACTTCATGCGCGGCAAACAAATCTGGACATTATGGCTGCGTGAGGGTGAAAAAGAGGGCGTGCTCGCCTCCGAGAGAAGACCGCGGGTTGGTCCGATTGTGGCGGAACGGAGCCGCATTGATGGCGGTTTTGGGATCGGTCGCATCAAACAATTAACTCTGAGGAGACAAGCACAATGAAAAGCATAGGTATATTGGACTGCACGTCCACAAAGAAAGCATCGCGATCGCGGTGGCGGAAGGCGGGCGCCAGGGCGAGGTGCGCGAATATGGGACGGTGGGCGTCTCGCTCATCGCGCTGCAGCGAGCCCTCGGCAAACTGAAGCAGCCGGGGATAGAACTGCACTGCGTCTATGAGGTCGGGGCCGTGCGGATTTGTCATCTCCCCCGCGCTTGCAGAAGCTTGGGATCGCCTGGTCAGGCGTTTTCTTCTCTGTTTCGGCGAAAAGCAGGTCGACTCGGATCGAGCTTGACCCAAGGGAGTTTGTCTTCTGTCCATATCGCGGCGACTGGGGGAAAGGCGTTCGGAGCGTCGAGCGACGCTACGGTCACGTCGATCCATTCAGAATTGACTTCGTCCTGGAAGAACAAAGGCGTGCAGCAACAAGCAGCAAACGAGCGTAGTCGGCCCGCGTGCGAGACTCTGAGAAACTCACCGCTCAGAACCTCTATGGCTTTGCTCGGAACGCTACACCAAGTCACGTACGGAGCGGCACTGGCCCGCCGGCAGTCTTCGCAGTGGCAATCACTGCCCCGTTTCGGCGTAGCGTGTAAACGAAAGCGGACGGTTCCGCATAAACACCCACCTTCAACAGTGCCTGGCATATCAACGAGACCAAGATGAGCCACTGTGCCAATTACGAGAAGCGTTCATAAACGGTGAGACCCAGACATAACGTTGATCCGCGTTTGGGTTCATTGCATGGGTTAGGCCTTTGGCGGGGGCAATGGACGTGGACCCACTTCCATTGCTCGGATCAAGCCGCGCGCAAGTGTGAAACGATGACCCACGTGTTCATCGGCAAGCACTGCTCCAGCCAAGTCGCGCACGACCTGATGCACATCGACCAAGATATGCTCGGCCCCATCGGGGTGAAAAGCCATCGGCTTGACGTGTGGATCGATCTCGGTCCACTGCTCTCTCCAGTAAGCGCGGACCTCCTCGTGTCCACGGACAAAACCGCCTTTGAACGCTCGCGGCCAAGCCACGTCCGGGGTCATGAGGCCAAGGGCAGCGTCAATGTCCCGCGCGTTGAAGGCTGCGTAGGCCGCGCGGAGCAGTTCGATCTCTGGTGCAGTGTGATCTGGCATAAGCGATGTGGTGAATCTATGCAGCAAGGCCTGACGAAACAGAAGTGAGCTACCGCCACCGAGAGCGAGCCGCGCTCGAAGCGAAATGGTTTTAGTCACGAAAAAATGTGAACGGCCAGCGGTTGGCTGCAGCGCCGCCTGGTTAGGCCATTCGCGTCGCCTTATATGAGATCTCCGGGTAATGCGCGAGCAACTCCTCCACTGCAGGCCTGCTCGAGCAGAAAACATCCCACACCGCCGCGCACCATGAATGTATTGCATCATCGCGCACGGAGCCCGCCGCTCGGGCCAGAACATCCGCAGCAGTGATCGAGCCGCGGTCGCACGGTAATACAAAGGCCGGCCAGGCGCGCTTATGCCGCGCGATCTGCATGTGCGCATGCTGAACCTCGCGCCCGGTGAACTGCCGTTCGACGTGGAGATACAGGCCGACTAAGGCAAACGTGAGCTTAATCGGCGCCGTGCTCTCATCGGCTGTTTGAGCAGCAAAGGCGTCAACCACGTGCTGGTGTATAAATGCTCCGTCACCGCGCGTAAGCGTGTATGCGCACAGTTCATCGAATGGCTCGTGGTCAATCATGTAGACTTAGACTTTATGGCTGAGCGCGGGGTGCAAAGGCGCGCATTGGGGATTGATTGGTTAGGTCTCTCACATCGCATCAGAATACGCCTCCCCGGTCCGCTTCCATTCGTGATATGGCTCCAGCTCCTCAGGTGTGACACTCGACGTGGCAACGAGTACCGGCCGCCAAGATTGGAACTCTGCGTCGCGAATCGGTAGATGCCCAATGCCAATCTCTGGCTCGCCAACTCCGCCGAGGGACAGCACACCAACATCGAGAGTAGCCGGACGCGTCGGGAAGGTCTGCTTGTAGAGGCGCACATGGCAGACGCCATCGTCGTGCGCCAGCACCTTCGCGACACCATAACGGCCTCGACCATTATTCGTCGAGTAGATACCGCCGACTTGAATTGAAATTGTCGCGCTCACGACTTCAGGCCTAACGATCCAAAGCTGAGCCACGCCAACGCGCGAGCGGCTCCGCAAACTCGATAATCGTTGTATAACCCAAATCACTTATAAACTCAAGGGGCAGTCGGCGTTGGCTCCAGCGCGGTGTCAGGTGCCGGCTATCTGCAAATCCGAAAAAACAAAACCTTCCCGCTCAGCCACCTCTCCTGGCGTGACTCGGATGCTGCGAGAGAACATTGGCCCCGCAAAGGCGAAGGTGTGGAACTCCCCATTCTCGCCACAAGGGTCAACGCGCTCTGGCAGCTTGTCCAGAAACGAGGAGTCGTATTCGCACCCAATGAAATCCTTTGAAAGACACCGTGGGTCAATGCAAGTGGTGTAAGCTCGAAGACCCTCTCGAACCATTGTCCGTGAGAGTTGTGAGGTGTTCATATCCCACAAAGGAAATATGGGGCGAATACCACTGCCGTTAAGCATGTGCTCTCGGTATTGGCGCACATCTTGGAGAAAGAGGTCCCCAAAAGCCATGTAGCGCACATCTTCTTGAGTAGCTGCGTCCAATAGGCTCGCCACTGCCTGCTCATACTCGGAATTGCTACATGGGTGCGGAATCCTGACGATTTGAAGGGGCAATCCTATCGCTTCTGCTTGACGCTGTAAAAGCTCCACTCGGACTGCGTGCATTGCCACTCGCTCGAAAGCCTCGTTGACGGTTGTGACAAGCGAACTAACCTCGAACTCCTGTTGCTGGCGAAGAACGTGAAGTGTCCACGCACTATCCTTTCCGCTGCTCCACCAAAGCCATGTTTGTTTCATACGCAAAGGCACCTAGACTTTACGGCTGAGCGCGGGGTGCAAAGGCGCGGATTGGGGATTGAAAAGGAGAGTGTGTTTGCCGTTCATATATTTTCGCGGGCTACTCCTCCTTTTTGAGGTGGAGCAGAGCCGCACCAACGGCCGGAACGGGTGTTCCGGAGCGTTGCAGTTTAAACAAGAAAGAACAAGCAAACACACCGAATGGAAAAGAAACTCTATCTTGGACTGGATGTCCACAAAAACCGAAGACACTCAAGTGGCAAAGCAACGGATTATGTTCTTACATGTGACTTGTGCCATGAAGATAAAGGGTTCCGAACCATTGCGAGGCACTCTGCGAGATTCTATTCATGGGTAGCTGGCCGACCTCTTGGGCAAATGTCACATTTTTTGGACACGACCCCGTTTACACGTTTAGTCATGACACTCCCAAGGCAAACGCGATGCCGCATTCATTTAGCGTTCCTTCGCCACTGGCCGATCCATGTTCCCCAGCCGAAGAATCCCGCAGTAGTTAGCACCGCAGAGTCCACCAACGAGTCGATCTCAAGTTTCGAGTGCATGGCCTTGTTAATTCCGGCCCCGACGGCGAAATAATCGTCAACCACCACCCAGCAGTTATCGATCAGTAGCTCGCTATAACTCTGCAGAGCGTCCTTAATCGCTCCGTCAGCGTCCATGACGAATACGCCAACGCTCTGTGGTCCAAGATGATAGCCGACGGATTCAACCGTGCTTTTCGCGCGCGCTTCACCGACGATGATCTGGACCAGATTTGCAACGCCTTCGCGGGCAAGATTTCGCTTGAGATCTTCGATGGTGTCGCCACTGCCTAGTCTGCTGTTCCCGACCATCATCCCGTGTTCGATCGTAACAATTTTCTTCGGGTGTCGGGCATCGCGCACCCCTTGTGCGGCGGCGATGGTCGAACCACCAACATAAGGGCCGATCTCAAGAATGTCGCCTCGCGCGTGGCGAGCGAGATAGTAAAGCAAAGCCAGCACATCAGGATGCAGCATAGAATATCGCCTGCCAATAGAGGCGAGATACTTGCCGATCGGCCGTGGCCGATAAAGCATCAATGCCTTCATTAGGCCAAGCCCATCCAAGGCTCGATCATCGCCCAGACCGTACATTTGTTCCTCCCGGGCGAATGCTGCCTGTTGTTCCGCGGTAGGCGCCAAGCAATCAGCTTCGGCGAAGCGCCGCTTAGAACGACCTGCAAATTTCTCAAAGATGCTCATTGGAGGAAAAGGGTTCACCATCTAACGAGACACAAGATAAAGCGACCGCGCGAATTAGAAATGACGTTTGCATGCACCAAGACTCGATCACGATCGCCATCGCCACTGGGAGGCGCAACGGGGAAGTGCGCCTTTATGGGACACAGCGATATCAACGACACCGAGCTGAGGCACCGCTGACAAGCATGGTTGATCTGTCCGGGAGCAACACCGTCTGAACTCTCTCCCAATTGTCGCAGAATATCCAGCACGGGCCTCTCGCGACGGACGCAAAGCAAGAAAAAATCCGGTTGGAGATTGAGCTGCCTGCGTCCGATCCAGCTATTAAGCGTTTCTCTGGGAACATCCAATTTTTCGGTTTTCACCGAACGTTTCTCCGGCACCACTTGTCTAATTAAGAGGTAGCACGATACAAAAGCGGACAGGGAGGAGCCTATGTACATCATTACCGGCGCGACAGGACACACGGGAAACAAAGTAGCGGAAAAGTTGCTCGCACGAGGAGAACAGGTGCGTGTTGTAGGCCGGGACGCAAAGCGGCTGGAACCATTCGTAAAGAAGGGCGCAGAGGCTTTCGTTGCGGACATCACCGACACGGGGGCGCTGACGAAGGCTTTTTCGGGCGCAAAGGGAGTGTACGCGATGATACCGCCGGACGTGAGCGCCCCGGATGTGCTGGCACACTATCAGCACGTGGGCGACGCCTTGGCCGCCGCGATTGAGAAGAGCGGAATAAAATACGCCGTCGTGCTGAGC
>JBOHXL010000025.1:0-14809 GCA_050736975.1 Chthoniobacterales bacterium
GCGTAGATTTACTTATGCCCCAAAAGGAATCCGAAAAGGCTGCAAACGACAGTAGGCATTGGAGGCGATACAGTCCACTGTTCAAAGAGGTTCAGAAGTCTTCAACGCATGTGTCGCCTGCTCAGGCCACAGCCCAATCAAAGCCTGAGGACCACGGCCCACTCGATCGCCCTTTGACGGGCGCGTTACTCGGGGATTTTTGACTGTCGAACTGATATTGTGGGTATACTCTCTGTTTTCGAACATGTCGAACGTCCGTGAAATACTGGAGGATTTTGCGACTGCGGCGCCCGCAAGGCGTCCGGTGGAGCTTTCGATTCTGATGCCATGCTTGAACGAAGCGGAAACTTTGGAAATCTGCATTAAAAAAGCCCAAAGTTTCCTCCGGGAGAACGGCATCAGCGGAGAAGTCATCATTGCGGATAACGGCAGTAGCGATGGTTCGCCAGAAATCGCCCGCCGCTTGAATACGCGGGTGGTGCACGCTGCCGCCCGGGGTTACGGGAGCGCGCTCAGCGCAGGAATTCAGGCGGCTCGGGGAGAGTATGTCGTCATGGCCGATGCTGATGACAGCTACGATTTTACAGCCTTACGGCCGTTCTTGGGAAAGCTCCGACAAGGATATGACCTCGTCATGGGCAATCGCTTTCGCGGCGGAATCAAAGCCGGAGCGATGCCCCCCTTGCACCGATATCTGGGAAATCCGGTGCTAACCGGAATCGGCCGCCTGTTCTTCCCCAGCGACGTAGGGGATTTTCACTGCGGGCTGCGCGGGTTTCGGCGCCAGGCAATTCTCGATCTGGATCTTCGCACGACCGGGATGGAATACGCCAGCGAAATGGTGGTGAAGGCGACCCTGCACAAGCTGCGCATCGCCGAAGTGCCCGCGACGCTCTCGCCCGATGGTCGAAGCCGTCCTCCGCATCTGCGCAGTTGGCGAGATGGCTGGCGCCACCTCCGCTTTCTCATGCTTTACAGCCCGCGCTGGCTCTTTCTCTATCCCGGACTCCTGCTCATGGTCACGGGCGTTCTCGCGATGATCTGGCTGATCGTCGGCCCGAGATTAGTTGGCCGGCTAACCCTTGATGTGCACACTCTCGTCTACGCGGCCTTGGCCACGGCTCTTGGATACCAGTCGATTTTGTTTGCGATCTTTTCCAAGGTGTTCGCGATTAGCGAGAATCTGTTGCCACCTGATCCGAGACTAACGAAGCTTTTTGATTACATCACGCTCGAATCCGGTCTGATCGCGGGCATTGTCCTTGTTGGCGGCGGTCTGAGTCTCTCGTTTTACGCTGTTGCGACGTGGGAATCGAAATCGTTCGGGCCGCTCAACCCTTCGCAGACACTACGCATGGTTATTCCGGCGGCGTTGATGATTCAGATCGGGTTTCAAACCATCCTGTCCAGCTTCTTTCTTAGTGTGCTGGGATTGCGCCGGCGGTAACTCCAGATGTCGGGTTTGCTTGCCAGACTTCATACCGGGCTCGTCTTTCAGCGACGCGTGGCGGCACTCGCCGCCGGGCTGAGCAACAAGATCCCGCCGGGCGCTCAGGTTTTGGATGTCGGTTGTGGTGACGGCCAGATCTCGTCCGAGATCATGCGGCGGACAGCCAAGGTCTCAGTCACCGGGATTGATGTTCTGCTTCGCCCGGTAACGCATATCCCAGTTGTTCAATTCGACGGCGAGACCATCCCGTTCCCAGACGCCAGTTTCGACGTTGTGATGTTCGTCGACGTCCTGCACCATACCCTCAAGCCGGAACTCTTATTGAAAGAGGCAGCCAGAGTGTCGAGAAGGCATGTTTTGCTCAAGGATCATTTCCGCCGCGGCTTTCTCGCCGCCAGCACTCTGCGGCTGATGGATTGGGTCGGCAACGCCCACCACGGCGTCGTGCTGCCTTATAACTACCTCGCCCCGGCGGAGTGGAATCAGGCATACAAAACGGCACGTCTGCGGACGGTGAGTGTGGAAAACAAAATCGGCCTTTATCCACAACCGGCCGATCTGGTCTTCGGCCGCGGCCTACACTTTATCGCTTTGCTCGAGAAAGAATAGTGACCGGAGATGCCCGGGCCGGAGGATGACTTCCCGAGTTAGTGTCCGCCCAGGGCCTTGTTCGCCTGAGCAACGAGATCGAAGACAAAGGAGCGCTCGTTGTCGAAGTCGACACTCATGGTTGACTCCTGCGCCTTGTTGTCGAAGACCCAAAAGGCAGACAGCGGGACGCCATTCGACACGATGGCACGGAGAAATTGTGCCGTTTGTCCGCGGTCGCGGACTGGAAATTCGCCAATAAATAATGGTTTGCCTGAATCGGCCGAGACTTGCATGAGGAGCGAAATGACCTGTTCGATCTGACTCGCGCCGTTGGGAAGGAGTTCCCGCGCTCGCGGATAGACGTGAGCCGAGATCACATTCATAGGGTCAGGAGTCAGGTTCAGGAGTGCTTCGCAATACTGCGCATTGTTGTCGGGCTGCCAGAACTGGCCCCGCGCATTATGCCAGGCGGCTTTGCGCGGAATGGTGGTCCCGGGCTCGATTATTCGGTAGGAATCATAATGCCTTACGGTTTGCGCAAACATCTGGTAGGCGGAACGAAGCTGAGAGGAGGTCAGCGCGACTTGGGTGGAAGGTAACAACCCGAAACGCCGCCCACCGCGGCTCGCCCCGCCGGTCGGATTATCAACCGCAAGGTTAGCTTCGTTTCCAAATTCCCAGCCCCAGATCGCGGGCGAATCCTTGTATCGAGTCACCAGCGCGCGCGTGAATGCGCGGATGTAAGCGGAAGTCCGACTGTTGGGATTGCCGACCTGCTTGGGCGGCTCGTTTTCCAGTTCCTCAACCGTGGCCAGTCGCCAGAAAAACGATGGGATCAGGCCGATGTGGTTTTGCTCCGCGCAGCGCACCACCTTATCCATGCGTCGGAAGAATTCCTCCGGATCTTGCAGGTACAGTGCCTGGTCGGCCGGCGAAAAACCGTTCGCGCGAAAACGGACAAATGGGATGCCGTTTTGCGCAAGACGCGCAAGGTTTTCGAGGGACGAAGTATCATCTTTGTTTCTGAGAATCCGGCCGAAAAGCGTGTCGTAGTTTGCCCCGATGCCTCGATACGGCGAGCCATCTTTCATAAGGACGCCGCTTTGAACCGTCAGGCCGCTCCCGGCCAGGACGGGCCGCGCAGCCATGAGGCTAAGAAAGCTTGCGCCGCAGACGAAGATTTGCCGCAGGCACCGGCGCGGCCTGGAGAGAAATGTGATATGTGGATTCATAAATTGAACGCTTTCAATTGAAAGCCGAGCGTCGGTTGCAGAGCATGAAGTGGAATGCACAGACAGGGAGATTCCCCGGTCGGTTCAAATCAAATCGCACGGTGAGAAGTGCTTGGCTGCCCCGCCCGCCGCAGTGACAGGAATTATTAATCTACCGGTCATGCGGGCGAAATTTCGTCTCGAAGAACCGGGTCCAAAAACCGGCCAGAAAAAAGAAAGTCCACCCCAGCGGGTGGAGATAGCGGATCGAATTATCGACGGTCAATCCGACCGCCGTGACGAGTATGGCGTTCGCATAAATCGTCACCACGAGGAGAAAGGATCGATCGCGGCGTCGAGCAAAGCCCGTGGTAATGACCAGCAATATGGGGGTCAGCAGCAGTATCCGGTACCACTGGATACCGCGGGCAAAGTAAGACTTGCTGAGTGTTTCCTGGTTTCCCAGCTTGTCGACCGCAATGTGGAATCGCCGCTCGAGCCTCTGGAAGAGATCGGGTGGGATAGGACGATGAGCGCCAGTGTCTTCTATAATGCAGTTCTTGATAACATCGCGCTGCCAGCCACGAAGATAAGTGCGAACTCCTAAGACGGCGACTCCTAACGGATCGCGCTGAAGAATGTGAAGTGCGAGTTTCTTCGCCAAGGCGTTTGCTTTGAGGGGATCGGTGTATTGGCGATCTAACGCCGCGCTGATTCCGTCGGGCAACCAGCGATGCGCTCTACGGCTCTCGAGTGTCCGCGGGGCAGTGCCTTCCAGGATGCTCCCGGACAGTCCAACTGCTTGGAGATCCGATAATGTCATCACTGGGCACCAGGCTGAGAGAAGAGAAAAACCGTCCGCATATTGGTAGGCCGGAGGGGCAGAAGAAAGCCGGCCGTTGAGAAGTTTGTAACCGGTATAAAGCGAGAAGTGACAGACGGTGATAAGCGCAAGAGAGACGACGAAGGAGTTCCGTCGCGTCTTGGCAGTGATGGGCTGTCCAGGGTCCTTGACGAAAAGGCGAATTACAGGAGCGGAAAACGAAAGTGCGACTACGGCCGGCAGGAAGGATATGCGAAGAGCGACAGCCACCACCCCAGCAACGCTGGCAAAAACCAGGTAACGTTGTCGCCCGTTGTCCACAAACAAGAGCAAGGAACTGACGAAAAAGAGTGCGGCCATGAGGGAAAAAGCCTCAGCCATGACAAATCGTTCATACATCAACTGAATCGGGTCGAGTGAACAAAGGATGGTCGCGATGGCGGCGAATGGCTTGGAGGTCCCCCAAAAGCGCCACAGCATCCACCCTACCAGGCCTGCCGAAACCGAACTCGCCAAAACTTGACTGAAAACCAAGGAAAACAGCGAACCACTTGTTACGCTGAGCCAACGGATGAGAAATCCGTAGAGGAAAGATCTGTCGGGCGGAATCCAGCCCGTGACGGCCGTATGGACATAACTGCTGGAATCTCCAAGAAAAAGCTGGGGGCTAGGATCCGCAATAAGTAACGCACCCTTTAGTGCCAGCGCAATGACGATGAAATAGCAGAGGGCGTTGCCGGACCACTTAGACGAACCTGGTGAGCGTTGAACTGGCAGGTGGCTTGCCGCTGGCACGGATTGATTCATGAAGGAAATGTTGTCTTGCAACCAGAGATCAGTCAAAAAGTCAGGTAACCGTGGTGGACGGCGGAATCCATTGTCCTCGGGTTGCAATCTGTTGACGCTATAAGGGGCTTTCGAAATCTCCGCTAATTCTTCGGAGGCGATTCGACGATCGGAATCTCTTGATCAGACATCCTGTGATTGTCCGCCGAACGGATGAGGTACTGCTTTGCGGGATCGTATTCTCGAATATAGCCGCAGAACGGTGCAGGCGGCATGCGATTCCCAAACAGCACCCAGTTGAAAGGTAGACTGGTGGCGAAAGAACGTGCAATCCCGACCACGATGTCTTTTGGGTCTAGAATAACCATCGCGGACGGAACGGCGTATCTGCCAGGATAAAGTCGTCCAACGACGCGAACGGCGTTCTTCTGGTCGGGGCCGCCGGGCAGGCGCTCGACATGCGCTTCGCCCTCGAAACGTTTTTTTTCTCGATTGTTGCCGAAGAGTTCTGCGGTCGGGCGGCCGATCCAATCTTGAAGACCGGCGGCGAACATATCGAGGCGGCGGGCGCGCAACTGTGGCGCCAGAACATCAATTTGTTCCATTTCCCGGAAAAGCATCCGGTCTGGGTCGTGAACACCATTGATCAAGCTGGTGGCCGATTCCTCGGAGAGTAACTTCGCGTAGCGCCAATGGAGCCCTTCGTCGCGATGGCCCTGCCAGCCAATGATCGGTGCAGCCAAGACGAGGATGATACTAGGCCATCGGATCCATTTTTGCCGTCTCCCAATGCCCAGAGTAACCAGAAGAAGGCCGGCCCAAAAAAGGGAACTCCAGAACCAATATCGTGGTGCTGCGATTTGATCCGGTATTTCGCGAAAATATTCCAGCCGGCCTGCAACGACGAGAAAAAGGGAAGCGAGGTTGAAAAGGATCAGGCCGAGGCCGACTAACTCCAAAGTCTTATCCTGAAGATCTCTCCGGATCAAATAGGTTATCGCGACAGCCATGGCGAGAAGCAGACCTGCCGCGCCCGACCATAACAGCCAGTTGGAAGACTGGGTCATCTCGGTGGTGATGTGTATTCCCTGCCAGGAGATTGTGCAGTAGAAAACGGGCGCGCCCAGCAGTCGAGAAAAATCGCACAGGGCTTCGAGGCAAAGGGGGCCGATCGATGCGCCTGCAGGAATAAGCGAGGAAGGTGCTTGATGAGGGGGTAGAAAGTGGAAAACCAGACCTGCGCTAACTCCCCCGGCAGTGACCACGCCGAGTGGCCGCCACGAGAGGCGCAAACACCAGGCGAGGAAAAGGAGGCAGGGCCAAATCGCAAGGCCCGTGGCAAAGCTAAAAGAGGATATGTATCCGGCGAAGGCAACTAAAAGAGTCCTTTGCCACCACAGTAAATGCGGTGCGTCCATTTTGGGCAGGAGGAAAAAGCCTGCGGCCAGTCCGAGCATGACGAATGAGGCCATGCAGTCAAACCCTCCGGAAACCGTGATGCTGGCCCGACCCATCCAGAAGCCGACGCCGATGATGGTGAGCGCAGCCAGCGTCTTGCTCGTAAAATCAAGCTTCTTATCGCGCCATATCGGAAGCAAGAGTAGCCCGGTTGAAACGATAAGTAAGACGAGACTGACATAGAAAACGACGGCTTGATCGCCGTGAAAAAAGCGAAGATCGGCCAGCCAGACAAAACTTGGGAAAAAAAGGGAATGACCGTTAAATTTGTTAAGCGCACTGTAGAGCCACGAGTGATTCAGACAGATATCATAGATGCGCCAGAAATCCTGTTGGGTGACGGACCAATAGTCGAGACAGAGATATGCCAGTCCCGTAAACAGATACAGAGCCGTCAATAAGATTGCGCAGGCTTGCACAATCCGCTCAGGGATTGTGGCCTTATTCATGAGGCTCAGGCGCAAGCTGACCCCATGCAAGAAGGGAGGTGCCGAACGGCATCGCGATTGGAAGAGCTGTTTCGATGTTCTTCAGTGTTTGGAAGAGCGACTGGACGACTCGATTGGGGGGCGCGAAACCAACCCGCATCGTCTCAGCTGGGGGAACCATGCGAAGAAAAAGCCTGCGCGCGAGGAGGACGGGAACCATCGACAATCCCCAATGAGTAAGACCTTCCGGCTCCAGGCCGCATCCGCGAAACAGGTTGGCCAGAGAGCGACGAGTGTAGCGACGGACATGGCCGGTGACCCTGTCGTATTGACTAAACAGCAGCATGCTCGCCGGGACATTGACAACCATTACCCCGCCCGGTCGGAGGTGCTGCAAAGCAGCGGCAAGGAAGGTTGTGTCATCAGTTATATGCTCAACCACGTCGAGCAGGAAAACCGCGTCATATTGGCCGAGCATGGACGGCTCCAGTTGAAGAATATCATAGAACAAGAGCCGTCCGCGGCCCGGTTCGGCCATTTCCAGACCAGTGCGACTCAGATCACAGCCATCGACTGGGACGCCGAGATCGCGCTCCAACATCTTGCGGGCCACGCCGCTGCCGCATCCGATCTCCAGCGCGCGTTTCAATGGCACGTTCGCCGCCTTCAGGGCACGCAGGATGCCGACGTGTCGCCATTGCATCCAAAAGTGTTCCGCGGAGACAAACTGGAACCATTCGTCGGCCATGCCAATCGCTTTGGGTTCAGACAAGACTTCGATCCGATTCATGAATCCATGCCATTGCGGCGAAGGTTAAGGGTTCGTTCAACGAGGTAGGAAGGACGGCCTTTAACCTCCATGAATATCTGGCCAATGTATTCGCCCAAAACACCAAGGTAGAGAAAAACCATTCCGTTGGAAAAAAGTAGAATCACGACCAGGGTAGAGAAGCCCGGCGCGGCCACTCTTGTGTCGGTGAAGAGCGCAAGCCCGGCATAAATCAGCGCGCCGACGACTGCGCAGAGACAGAGCACGGTGCCGCAAATGAAGCCGACACGAAGCGGCCGGGTAGAAAAAGAGGTCAGACCGGAGAGAGCCAGTTTGACCAGCTTGCCTGATGAATACTGAGGATCCCCGGCGGCTCGAGCGGAGCGCGCCACGGGAAAGGGTTTCCCGGGCAGACCCAACCAGGCGCGCAGCCCGCGCACGAAACGAAGCTTCTCCGGGAACTCCAGGAGAAGCTGGACGGCGCGACGACTCATGACGCAGAAATCGCCGCTATCGATCTGGACCGGAGTGTCAGCCAGAAAGAGATAAAGCCGATAGAACAGGTAATAGAACAGGCGCTTGATTCCTTTTTCAGGCCGGCTCGTCCGAACGGCATAGACTACGTCAAGCTTTTCGTTTCGTAACATGTGGTACATGTCAAGAAGGGTTTGAGGTTCATCCTGCAGATCCGCGTCCATCACGCCCACGAAGTTACCCGAGGCAAAAGACAATCCGGCAGAAACCGCGCTCTGATGACCAAAATTTCGCGTTAAGACTACCAGTTTCACGGTCGGATCCTCCCGAGCCCAACTCTCCACGTAGGCTACGCTGCCGTCAGTGGAGCCGTCGCTTACAAAGATCAATTCCCATGCGGGGGCGGAGTTCCCGACGGCTCCTAACCGATCGCGTAACAAAGGCAAAACCTTCGCTTCGTTCAGGAACGGGATAACAATACTCAACGCGGGCGCAGTCACCGACCTTCGAGTATGGCCCGCGGACATTTCTGTAAGCTGGCTTTCAAGCATTGACGGTTTGCTGGAAGGCTTGGCCAGTAGCAAAGGAAGCAGAAGGTTCTTCGATCTCCGGAGCGTTCAGTATTCTCTCGAGTTGTGCCCGCGCCGCTTCCACGGAGAAAAGGCTCCTGGTCTTCGCAATACCGTTGCGTGAAATTCGCCGCCAGAGTTCCTCCGATAAATATAGCTCGACCAATCTCTCGGCAAAAGCAGCAGGCTTTTCTGCGATCATTACCTCCTCGCCGTCAATTAGGGACATTCCTTCAACCGCCACCGGCGTCGCCACGACTGGCACGCCAAAGCCCATGCTTTGATTGATCTTGCCTTTGACGCCGGCGCCGTAGCGGAGGGGCGCAACCGACAATTTGATCGTGTTAAAAAAAATGTCCACGTCAGGCTGGTAACCCGTAATTATTACTTGTTCGCTGGCGAGGGCGATGACTTCGGGTGGCGCCTTGTCGCCGATGATATAAAACCTCACGCTGGGAAGCCGTTCCTGAACCCTCGGGAGAATTTGCTGGGCAAAGAACAGAACCCCATCCGTATTGGGGGGGTGTTGAAAGCTGCCGATAAACAGAATGTCGCGACGATCTGAGAACGGGGTTGCCGACCCAGGGATGTCGACAATATTCGAGACCACCTCGATCGAACTATTGGGACGGGCGGAGCGCAGCAAGTCCCGTTCGACCGGGCTGACCACCCATGTTTGGTCTGCCTGATCAATCAAATGATACTCCAGTTGGCGCTTTTCGGCGGCTCTCCGTTGCAGATCTGGATCGCTTGTTGTCTCGGCTTGGCGTGCTTCCCGTAAGAAATGCAGGTCAACGGTGTCGAATATGAGGCGAGCACGGGGAGCATGGGTGCGAGCATCAGCCATATGTTTTCGAGCGAAGTCGCAGCGACTGAGAATTATCACATCAAAATTGCGCCCGTTGGAGATAAGATATTCGCGAATCGACTCGAGATAGGGGTAGTGCAGGACTTCGATGCCGCGCTTCCTTAAATCGTCTGAGTAAGGCGGAATGTCGGCGAGGTTATCCGGAAGAAAAGTGACGCGGTGGCCGAGTCGATAAAGGAGTGTCAGGATCTGAGTCATACGGAGCGATCCAGAATCGCGATCGGGCATGGGCAGGTGATGATCGATGAGCAGAATACGCTTCTTCCCGCGGGGAAGAGTTTCATAGGCAAGGACGTCACCGTTCCGCGGTTTCGCTTGCAGCTCCGTGGCCCAGGAAGAAACAAAAGTTCGCCGATTGACATCCTGATAACTTTTCGTCCCCGAGGAAATGTCGGTTCCTCCGGTCACTCCTTCGTAGTGAATAACGACGCTAAGGGGTTGGTAGATGACTTTTCGCCCGGCCCGGGCGACTTTGAAGGCCAGATCGGTGTCTTCGTAATATGCCGGGACGTATTTGCGATCAAAGCCACCGAGAAGATCGAAAAGCGCCTTCGGAATCATCACGCTTGCTGCCGAGCAATAGTCAACTTCACGCAAATAGTTATATTCCGGTTTGGCCGGGTCCTGGAATTTGCCCCGGTTCCAGCCCGAGCCGTCCCGCCAGACGATGCCTCCGGCTTCCTGCAAACGACCGTCAGGGTAAACCAGCTTTGACCCAACCAGGCCGGCACTGGGTTCGAACGTGAAAGTGTCACGTAAAGCTGCCAGCCAGCCGGCGGTTACGGCCGTGTCGTTATTGAGGAAGACGAGGTAACTCCCGCGCGCGGCCTCTGCGCCGCGGTTGCAGGAAGCAATGAAGCCGGAGTTTGTCTTGCTGCGCAGGTAAACGATTCCCGGAATCCTTCCTATTGTCTCAGGCGTGGCATCGGTCGAGGCATCATCGACGACGATGATCTCGTAGGGTATCTCTCCGGAATTCTCTTGCACCGAAGCAAGACAGGCGTGTGTATAGTCGACCTGGTTGAAGACCGGGATAACAATCGATATCTCCACTTGATCACGCGTAGCGAAGGTAACCGGGGCCGACGGACGCGGGGGTTTCGTAGCGGGCGTGGTCGCAAGCTTCGCCGCGTTCTCGATTTCCGACGGGGCCGTTGACGGAAGTATCTCACGCCGGCGCAAAGATTGGATCTCGTCGGCCAGGGTAGCTGTCTCGGGATGATTGGCCAGCCAGGCGCGATATTTCTCGACGTTTTTGTCAAGATGCCCAAAACCTGGCAGTGACTTGCCAGTGAGCGCCGCCCGCAAGCCGGCGAAAGGATTTGCCAGCTTCCAGCGCCGCGACCGTCGCAGGAGAAGAGCTGCGTGATCGATCTGATCAAGCAGGCGTAGCAGCCGCTTCATTTCCAGGAGCTGCTTCCGGAGGCGCTCAGTAAGTTCGGCGTTCCGCGATTCGAAATCTGTTAAGCGAACACTGACCTGTTGCAGAAGATCATTCGTCTGGGCAAAGCGGCCGCGCACCTGAGTGAGTTCCTCTTTGTCATGTTCAGACTGCTGGCGGGCCGCCTCCAATTGTTGCCGAGCGACCTCAGCTCTTTGCTCGGCGGCTTTGAGCTCTTCGGTGTCGCGTTCCGATCGCTGCCGGCCGGCTTCGAGTTTCTCCCAAGTTTCCTGCCGCACTCGTTCGAGCTCAGCGAGAAGCTGGTTTCGCTGCGTTTGTTCTCCCTCAAGCAAGTGATCCAAATGGGCATAGGCCTTTTGAAGCTCCTCGATCCGGCCATCGCGCCGATTAATCTCGGCGGCGGCTTGGACGGATTTGGCGGCAAGCTCCTGGCGGAGCCCAGCGATCGTCTTTTGATGTCTGGCGATCTCTTCCCGATGTTGCATCTCGGAGCCACGGCGCAGGGCGAGTTCCTGCCGGATATCTTCGTTGTCGGGGATACTGGTCCTTATTTGGCTTGCAGTTCCCCGCAGCTGATCGCTCGTGCCAGCAACCGCGCGCCTGCTCCTGATCTTCCCTATCTCTTTTCCAGTGGCTCCTTCCAGCAGGTTTCGGTAGAGCGCTATAACGGGCTCGGCAACGCCCGCGTCGATTGTTTGTTCGATCGTAAAGGCGGTGTGGCGTCGTTGTTGAGCTACCAACGCCACGGCCTCGGCAAATTCCTCGCCTTTCTTCAGTCCAATGAAGCTCGCGATCCGGCGTAGTTCACCTTGTGGTTCTACAAAGAAGGTCGCGTAACTGGTCAGGATACGCTTGTCCGGATTCGTATGAGCAAGCAGCCTGCGATTATAAATTTCCCAGAGGCGTAATCCCAGCGCATAGGAAGTGCCATTCCGTTTGTGCATGGAATATGCGACCTCGAGCGGATTGCGGACAATAATAACTGTCTTAAGCTCGGGAAGCAGGCTTTGCCAAAAAGGCAGGGTAAGACTATTGCGCGGGTCCTTCCAACCCCAGACTGGCTGGCCGGCAAAGCTCCCGACCAGAATCTGCGCTTTTGCGCGAATGGGCTGCAGATTGTTGCCGTCAAAGGCCAGTTCGGTCGACGGTGGCAGGTCCCAGGCTGCACCGACTGCGTTCAAGAGCTCATCGTTGAGCCTAACAAAGCGAAGGTGCTCCCAAAAGCCGTCAGGGTTATCCGCCGCTGGCGGCATCAAGTCGCTTTCCAAGCCGAGGTAAAGACCGCAACGGTGAAGGAGCCGTGTCAGCATGGATGTCCCGGAACGGTGGGCACCTGCAAGGCAGATCGCTTCCTGTTTCATTGGCTCGTTCGTCTCGATTACGATGAATAGCCCGACGGTGGGCGAGAATCAATCAAAAGGGGGGAGCTGTCTGAACCGGCCGGACGTGCCTGATCGAATCTTATTATTGCCCGTTCAATCTGCGATCGAAGTCAGCGATCGTATGAGGCATATACGATCCCTCGTTGTCGAAGGTCAGGTTGGAACGATCCGGCATGAGCTTCCGGTCGCAGACCCAGACCGAAGCGATCGGTATGCCGCTTGCCTCAACGGCCGCCAGTTCGCGAGCGAAATATTCTTGTTGGCTCATTCCCGAGGCTCCCGGCACCCTGGGAACAGGAACAAACGCCTCCAGCAAATTGGCTTGCGGACGGACTGCTCGATGCTGACGCACGTTTCCAATAACTGCTGATAGGACACCCTGTGGTTGTCAAAATAGCGGTCGATGCCCGCGGGGCTGGCGTGAATACAGATGGGACTATAGGGGCCGGGATTGTCCCGGAGCAGAATCTGCGCGAATTGATCCTCGGTATCCGCTGCCGAGCGTCCCCCGATGGCATTGTGATATGCGGAAGCGCGCGGCAGCGAGTTTCCAGTAAGGAGAATCCTGTCCGGGTCGATTCTCGGGACGACTTGGGCAAAATCGAGCGCCGCGCCTTGAAAAGTATCGACGGTCAAAGCGCGGTTGCGTCCCGACGTCCTCGGCGACAATGAAGCGTTCGCTAGGCGAAATCTGGAAGCTGCGTCGCGGCACCAGCCCACCCGCTTCTTTCCCGGCGAAAATGGGGCGTTTGCCTAACGAGCGTCCGAGCTCCGGCCCTATGGTAATTCCGCCGAGGGGGCGGAGAGATGACCGCGTCGTGCTCCAGATCGCGCAACTCGTCCGCCGGTTGACCACAGACTGGCGCCGCGATCTCCGTGTGCTGACGGAGGAGCGCGCACGGAAAGAACTAGCGGCTGTGCAAACCGGAGCGCAGGATAACGTGTCCGTCGAGGAGCGCGCCGGTCCGTCGAAAGAGCGCACCAGATCGTCGTTCGTCTGGCGAAGACTTAACTAGCCCGATGTGTCGCCGACCGTTTTGCCGCCGGCGGCGCCGTCGCTTGCCTCGGCGATCACTTCGATCTCAACCTTGGCGTTTTTCGGCAGGGCCGAGACCGCAACGGTCGAACGCGCCGGCGGGTCTTCCCGGAAGTAGGTCGCGTAAATTTCGTTCACGGTCTGGAAATCGCCCATGCTGGTGAGGAAGATCGTGGTCTTGACCACATGGGCAAAAGTCAGACGCTCGGCCTTGAGCAGGCCGGCGATATTCTCGAGCACGCGCCTCGTTTGTTCGCCAACGTCGTCCGAGACGATCTGACCCGTCCTGGGGTCAAGCGGGATCTGGCCGGCGCAAAAGAGCATGGAACCGCTGCGGATCGCTTGCGAATAAGGTCCGATCGCAGCCGGGGCGTCACTAGTGGAGACAATTCTCTTCATGGCCCCGGAGCTTAGCTGGAAAAAGTCCTCGCACAACGAACACCCGCCACGCGGTCGCACGCGAGGCCAACCCGCCAAAGCCCGCGACGAATGTTTGGATCGATCGCGGGAAATACTGGTGCCTCAGAGCTCTGGCGCCGCCAGCGGCCTTTGGGCGAGTTCGCCCCGATTGATCGCGAGCGAATCTCGTCGATATTGTTTTCCTGATGGTCAATTGGATTCTTAAAAAGATACTCGGCTCGAAAAATCAGCGCGAGATCCGACGCCTGCAGCCGCTGGCGCGCTCGATTAATGCTTTCGACGAGCAATTTAAGGCGCTATCCGATGACGAGCTTCGCGCCAAGACCACGGCCTGGAATGCCGAGCTCTCGGCGATCGACGATCCCGATCTCCTGGCCCGCCGGCAGGAAGAGATTTTGCCGGAAGCGTTTGCGGTGGTGAAGAATGCCGCCCGCCGCATGGCCGAGCGCCAACAGGAGTTCATGGTCTGCGACCAGCCGATGGTCTGGAACATGGTCCACTTCGATGTGCAGCTAATCGGCGGGATCGTGTTGCACCGCGGGCGGATCGCCGAAATGGCTACGGGCGAAGGCAAGACGCTGGTCGCGACCCTGCCGCTCTACCTGAATGCGCTCGCCGGGCGCGGCGCGCATCTCGTGACGGTGAACGACTACCTGGCCCGTCGCGACGCGGAATGGATGGGTGAGCTTTACAAGTTCCTTGGTCTCACCGTCGGCTGCATCCAACACGACCAGCCGCCCGATCTCCGCCGCGAGCAATACGCAATGGACATCACCTACGGGACAAACTCCGAGTTCGGCTTCGATTACCTGCGCGACAACGGCATGGCCACTACGCGCGACCAACAGGTGCAGCGTGGTTATCACTACGCGATCGTCGACGAAGTCGATTCCATCCTGATCGACGAAGCGCGCACGCCGCTCATCATCAGCGGCCCGGCCACGGTCTCGACCCATCAATACGACCGGCTCAAACCGCTCGTCGATCAATTGGTGAAAAAGCAGAACATGCTCTGCAACCGTCTCGCCAGCGAGGCGAAGGAGGCCTTCGACAAACACGACAACGAAGACGGTGGCCGGCTCATGTTCAAAGTGAAACTCGGCCAGCCGCGCAACAAGCAGCTCCTCCGCATGATGGAGGAC
>JBOHXL010000026.1:0-8759 GCA_050736975.1 Chthoniobacterales bacterium
CGCGATACTTCCAAACAAAGTGGGCTGCGAATCCACGGCGGGTAAGCTCATGGGATCCGAGCCTAACGACAACTTTGCTGAACGGCGATTCCTTTTTTTCCCAAACGAGGGTTTTTCAGCGGAATCAAACTTTGTGGTTGAGGAGGGGCTCGTTGGGACGGTCGTCGAGCAAGCGTCCGAAGTTCTGATGGTCGTTGGGAGCTGCAAAATTTCCCGTGACGCCAGCCTCGAGCCATGCGGAAATGGTGAACCGCTCCTGCGAGGACATCACTCCATCTGGGAGGAACTGGATTTACCCGCAACTGGCTCGGGGAAGGCGGTCTGATCGTCGGCGAAGGCGCGGGTGAGCCAGAAGAGGGACAGAACGTTCAGGATAATAGACCGCGCAGATCCATTCCGGGAGCACATAAGACTCTGGATGGCAGGTTGGGTCTTGGCGCCTTTCAGGCGCCTTCTACGGTCGACGGCGCGAGTTCGGCTCTTGCCGCTGCGGTCGGCCGACTCTCCAGGTGCCTTAGGTCTAACCCGCGAGTCTCCGTGCCGTAGCGGATGAACAAGCCAAGGGAGACGACCACGGGAACCATGATGATTACCGCTGTGACACCGAGCGGCGGGACCAGAGCCGCAATGCTCAGGGCTTGCGCCAGCACGCCTCCGCCCTTGGTGAACATGGCGACCCAGCCGGTGGCGCGGCCACGAATCTTGACCGGATAACTCTCCGAGGCATACGGAAGGAGGATAGCAATGATCCCGTTGCTGCCAATGATCAAAAGACCCACCGGCCAGACGGGATTGCCGCCCACGTGCGTCTCCAGTTTCAAGACCCATAGCAGCCCGAGCAGCGTCAGCGTGATGAAGGTGGTGAGCGCCCATTTGCTGCTCCAGCGGCTATAGATATAGGTGCAGAGAAAGACAGTCGGGAAAGCAATCAGCGCCGATTCCGCCAGCAGCCGGCTCGAAAGGGCCATCGAGTAGCCTTTCGTTACGAGATCGTTAGGCATCCAGAGCAGCAGGCCGAAGTTGATCAGACCCCATGAAAGCGCGGCGATCGTGAGGGCAGCCGTTTTGCCAATGAGCGCGGGCGTCCAGAGCCTGGCTTCCTCTTCCAGGATGTGGTCATGACCATGGGCGAGCAGATCCGATTCATCCGCCTCGCCTTCGGCCAGCGTGTGACTAACGGTGCCGAAACGCGCCATGACTACGTGCGCCTCGGCATTCCGTCCCCGGGCCAGCAGGAATTTGGCGGACTCAGGAATAAAGCGTCCGAGCCCGAGGAGGATCAACCCGGTGGGGAGATTCATCAGCCAGAGGATGCGCCAGCTGAAAATCGGCTCAAGTGTCGCTGCAAAACCGCTGGCCACAAAATACCCGCCGACCGCGCCGAGGCCTCCCACCAGCACAAGGGCCCAACCGCGGTGCTTCGACGGCATCATTTCCGCGAGGAGCGCGTAAGTCACAGGCAACATGCCGCCCGCTCCAAAGCCCATTAGGAAACACATCCCAATATTCCAGTTGAGCGAAGGCATGGCGCCGCAGATGGAAGTGCCGATGAAGACGACGGCTGACAACAGGATCGCCGCTTTGCGGCCGTAGAAGTCGGCCAGGACGCCCCAGAGAATCGAGCCGGTCGCCGTCCCGATGAGCGCGCAAAACGGAACCAGCGAAGCGTGCTGTTTGGTGGTTTGATATTCCCTGATCATCCCCGGGATGGTAAATCCGAGCGTGGCAGGCTTCATCACGTCGATGATGAGCGCGACCACCAGCACCGCCATCAACATCCAGTGCGCCCGACTGAATGGCGCATCTTCCGGTGCGACGACCGTGATCCGGGAGGAGACGACCGCGTTGTAGGCCGCCTTGCTCGGCAGGAGTCCGTAGCCCGCCGCGATGACGCCCGCGATGATCAGATACATGCCAAAGATCATGCTTGGGTCCATCGGCATGCCGTAGAGGACAAAGCCGTTGTTGTGGCCCATCCAGAACATCGGGATGTGCAGCAGGACTCCGATCGTGACACCGATACAGCCAAGGGCAAAGGCCCAGACGCCACGTCGATCTTGAAAAACGTTGCTTTGAATCATGGTGAAGTCTCCGGATTAGTTTTGGCTTGGGGCGGCGCTGGTCGCGGAGCGGGAGTGCCGAACCGAGGCCGCATTTATGGCTTTATTGATGCCGCCAATGCTAGTCACTTTGCGAATTGGCCGCAAGTAAAATAAGCAGCGTCGATGCCACGATAAGCTCTTTCTTCTTTTGCGCCTGGACGACGCGGCAAGGCGATCGGTTCGGCGGGCGGGTTTGAAGCGGCAGTTTTCTTCGCCACCGCGACGCGTTATCCTTCCCCCATGTCTTTACTCAGCCGTTTTGCCTTTGTGCTTGTCGCGCTTCTCATTCCCGCTCTTCCGCTCGAGGCCCAAATTGACCGGATCACGGGGAAAAATTTCGCCACCCGTTCGGAGGTGCTGGCGCGACATGGCATGGTTTGCACGAGCGTGCCGCTGGCCACGCAGGCCGGTCTCGACGTTCTGAAACGGGGCGGCAGTGCGGTCGATGCCGCAATCGCTGCCAATGCGACCCTCGGCTTGATGGAGCCGGTTTCAAACGGAGTCGGCGGCGATCTCTTCGCGATCGTTTACAGCGCGAAAGAGAACAAACTTTACGGCATTAACGGCAGCGGACGTTCGCCGCTTGGCTTGAGCTACGAGCAGATGAAGACCGAGCTCGAGAAACTGAAGCGCAAGACGATTCCGCCCACCGGCATGCTGCCGATCAGCGTACCCGGCTGCATCGATGCCTGGTCGGAGCTGCACGCGAAGTTCGGGAAGCTCTCGTTGGGCGACGATCTCGCGCCGGCCATCCATTACGCGGAGGAAGGCTTTCCCGTGACTGACCTCATCTCCTATTACTGGTCGTTCGGGCCGCGCATCTACAAAGGCTTGCCCGGCGCCTTTCTCGAAACCTACACCCTCGATGGCAAAGGCCGCACGCCCGGCAAGGGCGACATCTTCAAGAATCCCGCGCTCGCTCACACGCTGCGTCTCATCGGCGAGCAGGGGCGCGACGGTTTCTACAAGGGCGAGATCGCGGACCGGATCGATGCCTTCATGCAGGCGAACGGCGGTTACCTGCGCAAAGCCGATCTGGAAAAGCATAGCAGCACATGGGTCGATCCGGTCTCGACAAACTATCGCGGCTACGACGTTTTCGAAATGCCGCCTAACGGCCAGGGCATCGCTGCGCTGCAAATCCTGAACATTCTCGAAGGATTCGATTTGAAGGCGATGGGACGCAATTCACCCGACACCCTGCATACCATGATCGAAGCGAAGAAAATCGTTTGGGCCGATCGCGCGAAGTTTTACGCGGATCCAGCCTTCTCTAAAATTCCGCTCAAGGGTCTGCTCTCGAAAAGTTACGCAGCCCAGCGGCGCAAGTTGATCGATCCGAAACATGCTGCGAAAACCGTCGCGCCCGGCAATCCCGCGCTCAAGCAGGGCGACACGATTTACCTCTGCACCGCCGATGACGAAGGCAACATGGTCTCGCTCATTCAAAGCAACTATCGCGGGATGGGGAGCGGCATTGTCGTGCCCGGGCTCGGTTTCATGTTTCAGGATCGCGGCGAACTTTTCTCGATGGAGCCGGGCCACGCCAACGTTTACGCGCCGGGCAAACGCCCATTCCACACCATCATCCCGGGGTTCGTGATGAAGGACGGCAAACCGTGGGAGGCGTTTGGCGTGATGGGCGGCGGGATGCAACCGCAGGGGCATGTCCAGGTGCTGACCAACCAAATCGATTTCGGCTTGAACGTGCAGGAAGCGGGCGACGCCGCCCGCTGGCAGCACGAAGGCGACAACGAACCGACCGGCGAAAAAATGGAAAACGGCGGCTACGTCGAGCTGGAAAGCGGCATTCCCTACGAAACCGCGCGCGAACTGATGAAGCGCGGCCACAATGTGCGGCTCGACGTCGGGGGCTACGGCGGTTACCAGGCGATCAAGGTGGAAATGCACGACGGTCAGCGCGTCTACGTTGGCGCGAGCGAATCGCGCAAAGACGGACAGGCCGCGGGTTACTGAGGAACCAAGTCGATGGGGATCGCCGATGTTCCCGGCAGGCGCTTCCTGAAGGCGGACAAAGGTTGACGAGATTCGCTTGCTTCCTTTAGAAGCGGCTTTCACGCAATGCCCAGGCCCTGCCACGTCATCGGAATCACGGGCGGAATTTCCACCGGTAAATCCACTTTCAGCCAACGCCTTCGCCAGCTCGCGCACGCGAAACTCTTCGATGCCGACCAGGCGGCGCGGCAGCTCGTTAACGAGGACACCGAAGTACGCCGGCTTCTGCGTCAGGAATTCGGCGCGGCAATTTTTTCTGCGAGCGATGATTTGAATCGGGCCGCACTTCGAGCGATAATCTTTGCCGACCAGGGAAAAAAGCGCGCGCTCGAGCATATCCTGCATCCGCGCATCCGCCTTCAGTGGGCCACTGAAGCGGAAACCAGCCGACGATCCGGCAAAATTTTCCTGGCCGACATCCCACTGCTCTATGAAACCGAAGGTGAAACGTTATGCGACCGCGTCGTGGTCGTCGCCTGCTCGCAAAAGATCCAGTTGCAACGGCTGATCGCGCGCACCCGTCTGCCGCCCTCCGATGCTCTCGCCATGATCTCCTCACAAATTCCGCTCCCGCAGAAAATCTCCCGGGCCGATCACGTGGCCTGGAACAACGGGCCGCTCTCCAACCTCGAGGCGCAGGCGGCGATGTTCGCCCGCTTCCTGCTCGGAAACTGATGGATGCGGAGCCCAGCAATTCGACCGTCGCCGAGGTGGCGTCGGAGGTCGGCATGACAGCATCGCCTGACGAAAATCACGAGCCGACTTTCCCGCCGCTCGAGCTGGAGGAGCTTCAGAAGATGGAGTTGGCCGCGCTCCATGAGTGGTTTGCCAGCGCCGATCTCCGGCTGCACCCGGGCCGGACGCGTCATCAGTTGATTCTCGATCTCGTCCGCCAGGCCGTGGCGCGGGGACAAGAGGTCCGGACCAGCGGTTTTTTGGAACAGCCTAACGACGGGCCCGCTGTCTTGCGTTCGCCACGCTACAATTTCCTCCCGCTCCCGGAAGATGTCGGCGTGCCCCATTTTCTCATCCGGCAGTTCGATCTGCGCCCGGCCCAGGCGGTCGCTGGCACGATCCGCGCGCCGCGCGATCGCGAAAAAGGCATGATGCTGGATCGCATCCTGACGATCGAAGACCAGCCAGTCGAGGAGTGGCAGGCGCCCACTGCCTTCGACAGTCTGACTCCGCTTTACCCCGAGGGCCGGATCATGCTGGAAAACGACTCGGTCGATTCCGCCTGTGTGCGCGCAGTCGATTTGCTCACTCCGCTTGGGCGCGGCCAACGTGGCTTGATCGTGGCCCCGCCGCGCGTCGGGAAGACCATTCTGCTTAAACAAATCGCGAAAGCGATTCGCATTAATCATCCTGACATCGTGCTGATCATGTTGCTCGTGGATGAGCGCCCGGAGGAAGAGACCGACCTGCGACGCGAAGTCGATTGCCAGATCTACTGCTCGACCTTCGACGAAGCGCCGGCGCGTCACGTCCAGGTGGCGGAGCTGGTGAGCGAGCGCGCCAAGCGACTGGTCGAGCAGAAAAAGGACGTGGTTCTTTTACTCGACAGCATCACACGGCTGGCGCGGGGTTATAACTCGCTCGTCAAAGGCAAAGGCCGCACCATGTCGGGTGGGGTCGAGTCCAAGGCGTTGCTCAAGCCGAAGCGTTTTTTTGGCGCGGCGCGCAATGTTGAGGAAGGGGGCAGCCTGACGATTCTGGCCACGGCCCTGATCGAAACCGGCAGCCGGATGGATGAAGTGATTTTTGAAGAGTTCAAGGGCACGGGAAACATGGAGTTGCATCTCGACCGTTCGCTGGTCGAGAAGCGGCTTTATCCCGCGATCCACATTCAGCAATCCGGCACGCGCCGGGAGGATCTGCTTTATCATCCGGAGGAATGGGAGCGGGTAAAGTTGTTGCGCAAGATGATGGCCACCCTTCCGCCGCTCGAAGCGATGGAGTTGCTGATCAAAAACCTGCACGCGACGAAAACCAACGCGGAGCTTTTGCTGGCGGGTTTGAGGTGATCGCGTCCGATTCACAACTGGCGGCGATCCTGCCGCGGCTCTGCCAGTTTCGCCGCATCGCGGTCGATACCGAGGCTGACAGTTTGCACTGCTACTTTGAAAAGCTCTGCCTCATTCAACTGACCTTCGACAGCGAGGATCTGCTGGTCGATCCGCTCGCGCCCGTCGACTTGCAGCCGCTCTGCACGACCCTGGCGGAAAAGGAAATCGTGCTCCAGGGCATGGATTTTGATCTGCGCCTGTTGCGGCGCACTTTTTATTTTCCGGTGCGCGAAGTTTTCGACACGGTGATTGCGGCGCGCATGCTGGGGCTGCACGAATTCAGCTACGCGGCGCTGGCCCAGCAATACTTCGACGTGACGCTGGCCAAGGGCTCGCAAAAAGCCAACTGGGCACGCCGCCCGCTCCCGCCCGCGATGGAAATCTACGCGAAGAACGACACCCATTATCTCCTCCCGCTGGCGGCCAAAATGGAGGAACAAATGCGGGCGCTCGGCCGAATGGCATGGTTCCGTCAATCGTGTCAGCGTGCGCTCGAACAAAGCATGATCGCGCGCGAGCGCGACCCGGAGGAAACCTGGCGCATCACCGGCAGCGGTACCTTGCCGGCCCGGGCTTGCGCGGTGCTGCGCGCGATCTGGCAATGGCGCGATCGCGAGGCGCAACAGGCCGATCGACCCTCTTTTCATATTTTGCAAAACAGCGCCATGATCGAGGCCGCGAAGCAGTTCGCAGCCGGTGAGACACCGGAGTTTCGCCATCTCTCGGAGCGGCGGCGCCAAGGATTTCTCGCAGCGGCGCGCGCCGCGCTTGAGTTGCCGGAATCGGTCTGGCCGCAACGACCAGCGCGGCCAAGCCGGACGCGCATCCCGGGCTTCGACAAGAAAGTGGAAGAACTGCGACGGCGCCGCGATCATCACGCGAAGGAACTGGCGATCGATCCGGCTTTTATCGCGCCGCGTAGCGCGCTGGAAGGAATCGCGGCCGACCCGCGCCGCAGCGAGACGCTGCTCGTGCAATGGCAGCGGGATCTGCTCGGGCTTTAGCCGCGGTTGGCGTTGTCGCCCGAGAAACTGATTGCGCTCCGGGACGCTCCGCGGGAAATTTCCGTTCCGTCAGGGGCTATGGACTGGGGACTAACGAACCCCGCCAGGGCAGGAATGCAGCAACGGTAGTCTGATCCTCTTTGCCGTAGTCCTCTGGCGGACTTTTTTTTGGCGCGTGCGCGACTGTAGACATCGCCCTGTGGGCGACGCGAGTTTGGGCATGGCCGTTCAGGCTCCGTCGCAGGCGAGCGCTTCCGCCCGCGCCTGGCAAAAGCGAAGCGTCTAGATTGCGCTTTGACGCCTGCCACCTCTGGACCGAAGCATCTTGCGAATGAAGGTCCTCAAGACCAGGAGTGTGCGCTTCGCTCATCTCGTCGACGAATGCGGCCAGCCGGCCGTTTACACGCTCTGGCAGTCGCCGAAAAAAGATCAGCGCCTCCAAAAACAGATCCGGCAGCATCGCATCATGACGATCGAACGGACGGAGAGCGGGAGCGAGTTTGGGGTGGTCGGTTTCATCGAGCGCCCGGCTGCAATGTATCTCGAGTTTCCGAAATCCTTGAAGCAATTCACGGATCAGCGAATCGTAGGGATCAAATGGGAACTGGTGAAAACCTAGGGGCGCGTTCGCCTGACGAAATGCCGACTTTGAGCGCGGAGGAGCAGCGTCGTTATTCGCGCCACATCATGCTGCCGGAGATTGGCCGGGCCGGCCAGGAAAAGCTGAAGGCGGCCCGCGTTTTGTGTCTCGGGGTCGGAGGGCTCGGTTCGCCTGCCGCGCTTTATCTCGCGGCAGCGGGCGTCGGGACGATCGGGATCGTGGATAACGACCGGGTGGCGCTTTCCAACCTTCATCGCCAGCTCCTGCATGGCACGAAGGATATCGGCCGGCCGAAAACGGAATCCGCGCGCGATCGGTTGCGAGAGGTGAATCCGCATCTCGCGGTGCGGTTGCATGCCACTCGCTTCGAGGGCGAAAACGCGGAGGAAATTTTGCGCGATTACGACCTGATTGTGGATGGGACGGACAACTTCGCGACCCGTTATCTCTCGAATGATGTCGCCGTTTTTGCCGGCAAGCCTAACGTTTATGGGTCCATCTTTCGCTTCGATGGGCAGACGACGGTTTTCGCCCCGCATCTCGGAGGACCGTGTTATCGCTGTCTTTTTCCCGAACCGCCTCCGCCCGGCGAGGTACCGAGTTGCGCGGAAGCCGGCGTGCTCGGCGTTTTGCCGGGGATCGTCGGTACGATGCAGGCGACGGAGGCGATCAAGTTGATTCTCGGCATCGGCGAACCTTTGATCGGGCGGATGGTGCACTTCGATGCGCTGAAGATGAAGTTTCGTGAGTTTAATTTGCGTCGCGATCCGGAATGTCCCGTCTGCGGGGAAGAGCCAACCATCACGCAGCTGATCGATTACGAAATGTTTTGTGCGGGAGCGCCTGACCTGACGAGCGCGGTCCCGGAAATCGGAGTGCGTGAGTTACAGGAGCGGATGCAATCAGATCGGCCCTTTGTCCTGCTTGATGTGCGGGAGCCGTTTGAATTTGAAATGGCGCGGATCGAGGG
>JBOHXL010000027.1:0-3270 GCA_050736975.1 Chthoniobacterales bacterium
ATTTTTTATGCCAAGCTCCCCGGTCTGCCGGACAATAGCCGCCCGGCTTTCTTGCCCGCCTGTCTTTGCGAGCCTTATCTGCGGCTGATGGAAAAGCCTGGCTACGATCCGTTCAAGACCGTCATCGAGCTGCCGCAATGGAAAAGGCAATGGATTCTTTGGCGCGCTTCCCGGCGGTGGGGCTAGTTTCACTTTTCCCTGTGCCCTTGCCGCGAAGCCGCGCTCGTGGCGGACAAGCGAGCGGTCCATAATTAAGGAGCCGGCTTGATCGTTTGTCCGGTTTCGTGGGCCAATCGTACCAAACGAGTTATGGCCCTTGCATGTTGCAAATATCAAGAAAAACGCACCGGCTTGATGGCCATTACACTCACAGATTTTCGCTCAGGCGAGCGGCAACGCGTTCAGTGACGCGGATGTTTTTGGATGTGAGTTCGCACATGAAGTCCGTTCCGCCCGCGTGAGCGAATAGGAACAGCTCCGGTGTGGTCAGTGCGTTGCGCACCACGGCGAGCTGATATTCTCCTTCGGCGAAGCCGCCGGTCATCGCACGCTTCATCGCAACGTATTCATTGGGCGACAGCTCCACACTTAGCGCAGAGCCGGACAGCCCTTTCACCTCAACGCACAGACTCCGGCCAGACCGCGTGAATTCCAAGTCCCATCCGCAATTATCTTTTTGCCGATCTCGCTTCTCCTCGCCGAGGCGACTCCGCACGAAAGCGATAGCGGCAGCTTCGACGGCAGCGTTGTGTGCGGCATCCGGAGTCGACGGCCATCCAAGACCCGTCGCACCACTGCGCTCCGCCACGGCATTTCCGGTCAAAGTGAAAATGTAATGTGTAGCGCTTCCTAGCCAAACCTGCATCTCCGGCTTGCCCTCTGGGTAGAAGACTGACGATTGGCCCGGTAAACCTCTTCCATGATGAGGGACGCGAAAGTCACGTAGCTCAGCGGGTACCAGCACGGAATCCTTTGCTCGTGCCCGAGCGTAATAACCGACTTTCCTGCCCTGAACCTCGCGGCCCCTAAGGCTTCCGACCTGCAAGTTTCGATAGACGCGGGCACCGTGATACCAACCTACTATGACCCGCTCGCCCCCTGGAGGTGCCGCCGTCCAGATGACGGTCACGTTGTCGAAAAAGGTGTCATCCTCATCGGCGCCAAGGCGGTCTATGTTCACTGTGCCCCCGTGCGCCTCCACATAGCCGTAACAGAAGCCATCGAATGGCATGAAGTTGAAGAGTTCGTGCCCGTAGCCCTCTTCGCGAACGTAGTCGAACCCGCCCGCGTGAACGTCGTTCTCTCCGGCATATGAGGGCATCCAAACGATATGGCACAGTAATGTCGGCATGGGCATTTCCGATGAGTTAGGGTCCGTACCCAATTGAATTGCACCTCGCGTCATGATTCAAGCTCGGCAGGAGGACTCGATTCGTGGCGGACAATTTCTGGCTCAGCGATGCGCAATGGGCGGCGATCGAGCCGCATCTCCCGATGGTCCATACCGGACCTGAACGCAAGGACGATCGCCGCGTCATCAGCGGGATCATCCATCGGTTGCGCGAGGGCTGCCGTTGGCGCGCGCTTCCCGAAGAATACGGACCGTATACGACGGCCTTCAATCGATATAATCGCTGGAGCCGGCGCGGTCTTTGGCAACGGATCTTCGCGGCGCTCGTTGCCCGCGGCGATCCCCCGGCGCTCACGATGATCGACAGTTCGGCGGTCAAGGCGCATCGCTCGGCGAGCGGCGCCAGAAAAGGGGGGCGCAAAATCAAGCCATCGGCCGCTCGCGCGGCGGGCGCACGACAAAAATCCATGCGCTCGTCGACGAAGAAGACCGTCCGCACGCCTTCCTGCTGACCGGCGGGCACGTCGCCGACATCAACGGCGCTGCGTCTCTGCTCGCCGCGACAGCGCCCAGCGAACGGTTGATCGGCGACAAAGGCTACGACGCGGATCATTTGCGCCTCTTCCTGCAAACGCGCGGCACGATGCCGATCATTCCCAACAAAATCAACCGCAAGAATCTCTTCCCGTTCGACGTGGACCTTTATCGCCTGCGCAACGTCATCGAGAGGACCTTTTGCCGGTTGAAAGACTTCCGGGCCATCGCCACCCGCTACGACAAAACCGCTCGGAACTTTCTCGCCGGCCTGTGCCTCGTCACCGCGCTCTGCTATTGGCTCAATTGAGTCCAGACCCTAATTCGGACTTCAAGTTGTTCGCTCTCGGCATAATTACTGGCTTAGCAGGTATTCTTAGCTATATGGAATTATAGTTACTGATAGAAGCCGGAGAGGCGTGATTTTAGAGCGACCAGGCGAATTCCCGTACAAACCTTGGAGATTACTGCATCAAACGGGCGTCGTTGTAAGCGTCCGCCCTCGCTCGTCGTAGACGTAAGCCATGCGGCCAATCCGTATTGTGACCGTCTAGCCTGTATAACTAAGTAATTCTGCGCCAACTAAACTTTTGGTGAACAGCGTGCTTCCCCGCCCGTCTTTCACGTAGAGCATGTTGCCAATCACTATTGCAGTTGCGATAGCCATTTTCATTTCCTCATGGTTCAATATTTATGTGCCATAGATAGAACGCGTGGCCTTGCTGCCACCATCCGACTAGACTGTCATCGGGCATTTGGCACAGCATGGCTCTGATGCCGTCCTCGGCTCTTAGTTCAAAAATATTTGGTGCGCCCGGGATTCGATTCCCATTATAAACCAGAAAACATTTGTCCTAGGGGACGGATACCACGATTTCACCATTGGTCTCTATCCGAACCTCGCATGGCACATTGGCGTAGCCGTCTTCGGCCTTGTAGTAGATGTCCGATACCGCTTTACCCATCGCACCCCTCTCCTTTCTTTCACACATCTTCACCCATCAACTCTTGCGCGAACCTGGCGGCAGGGCTTTTTTGGTGCGTAATTCCGGTGCAAAATGATCCCCGATTTGGGCGGGCTTTCTCGCTTGACGCCTTTCGAAGGGGCGGGCGATCCCCTAAAACTCACACATCCTTAAGAGTAAATGGCGAGATGCCGCGCATCGTCTCGTCGTCGAGCAGTGGCCGCCGCGCGCTGCGGGCAGGCGGGACGGTCGCAGAGGCGGCAGTTGAGTAATCGCACGGGCGATCATCCATGAGTGCGAACCTGCAGGCTGATGCCGGAGGCGCGCTGCAGATGGCCAATGATCGAGAGTAGGTTCTTAGCGGTTGGATTTCCCTTGGGGCCGAGCATCCGCAACAAGCTTTTTGACTCCGTGCCGGTC
>JBOHXL010000028.1:0-2445 GCA_050736975.1 Chthoniobacterales bacterium
AGTTCAGAGAGCTGACCGACAAAGCGATTCGACGCGCCAGTTTCGTGAGCGTGCCGGATTTGAAACAGGCGATTGATGAGTTTATGGAAAGTTGGAATCAAAATCCCAAACCGTTCATCTGGACGGCTGGCCGCATTGCCTCGCCTGACATCTTACTAATGCGATACGCTGCCTCACGAAAAATGTGACCATTGCTGTCCTCATCAAGGAGGGCGCGATGGGTACACAACTTAGTCACGCAGCACGAGTTCAACTGGCCAGCTCGTTGCGGCGGCGTTACCAAACAGCCTCGAGCAAGAACAAAAAGCAGATCTTGAGCGAGTTTATTGCTGTCAGTGGGTATCATCCAAAGTACGCCATCAGCTTGCTCAACCAGGCAGAAGCTACGGCGCCATTACCTCGCCAGCGCCGTCGGCCCACGCTTTACGACGAGGCGGCAAAACAAGCGTTGATTGTACTGTGGGAGGCATCCGATCGGATCTGCGGGAAGAGATTAAAGCCGCTGCTATCCATCCTGCTGCCGGCGCTTGAACGGCACGGCCACCTGAAGCTCGACGAGACGATTCGATCTAAAGTACTGGCAATGAGCGCTGCGACGATCGATCGGTTATTGCGGGCGCCGCGCAAGGCGACACGTAACAAGAAGCGGCGCCGGATAATGCCGGAGATCCGCCGTCGCGTGACCGTTCGAACCTTTGCCGACTGGAATGATCCACCCCCTGGCAGCATGGAAATGGATCTTGTCGCGCACTGTGGCGAGGTCACTCGTGGCAGCTATGTGCATAGCCTTGTGTTAACCGATATTGCAAGCGGCTGGACAGAATGCGCTCCGCTGGTTGTGCGCGAAAGCACATTGCTCGTAGAGGCCCTCGAGCGCATCCGTATCGGGCTGCCTTTTGCGCTGCGGGCGCTGGATGTTGACAACGGCAGTGAATTTATCAATGAAACGATGATCCAGTACTGCCTGCGCAACGGTATCGAGCTTACCCGCTCGCGGCCGTATCGCAAGAATGACCAAGCCTGGATCGAACAGAAGAACGGTGCCATCGTGCGCAAACTGTTGGGTTATCGGCGGTTCGAAGGAATTGCTGCGGCTGAAGTGCTGGCGCGCCTATACGGGGCCTCGCGGCTGTTCGTAAACTTCTTCCAACCCTCGTTCAAGCTCGCGGAGAAGCATCGGCAGGGAGCGCAGGTGACCAAGCGGTACCATCCGCCGGAGACGCCGTGCGGGCGGCTTTTGCTGGCAGAATCGCTACCATTGCCGATGAAGGCGAAATTGCGTGAGGTCGGCAATGCGCTCGATCCCCTGCAACTGCTGGAGGAGATGCGGGCGATGCAATGTCAGCTGGTTGTGCTGGCCGACGGCGGCAAGGTTGATGCATCGGGCACGCAGAAGCCGAATCTGCCGGCGTTTTTGGCAAGCCTCACCAGTGCTTGGCGATCTGGAGAAATCCGTCCTACGCACTCCGCAGACGCGAGCCCACGGTATCTTCGCAGCATCCAGAAGGTGGTACGGCTGGACTCCGCCGTCCCGGCAAAACTGAATCCGTCGTCCCCACCGAATGCGGCGATCGACGTCCGACAGTCATCCGCGACGGCGCAAACGCCGGCGCCCAACGTGGATACTCAGATCGAAGAGCGTTGCGAACGCCAGCGACAAGAGTTTGCAAGACGTCACATCCGTCGGCAACACGCGTTTACCTTGATCTGGCCTCTGATAGCCCGTCGGCTTGAGGCCCGACCGAACATGAACGCCACGGACCTTTTCGATGAACTTCGCGCCCAATATCCTGGTCGGTTCCATCCGGGCCAACGCGCAGCGTTAACCAGCCGAGTACGACTCTGGCGCGAGGACGCGCGAGCTCGCGGGGTCGAATTGGGACGACTACATTACCGGCAATCATCAATACCACGCACCCGTCGGCGACCCGACCCCTTTGAAAAGCATTGGCCCGAACTGCTCCCCTGCCTGGCGGCCGATCCCGATCAGACCGGACGTGAACTGTTCCACACGCTTACTGCGAAATATCCGGGCCATTACGGGCCCGGTCAGCTCCGTACGTTGCAGCGCAGACTGAAAATCTGGCGCCGAGAGGCGGTTCAACACTTAATATGCGAGATGCAGGACTTCACCCAAGACGTCGGCGCAGGGATCAGCTCTCCATCATGACCACGCAATCGAGCCGGAACTTCTGGCGCCTGCGGCGTCAGACCGCGTCGCTTCAGCCGGTAAGAATGTCAATGAGGCAAATGGTAAGAAAATTACGTGAGGCAACACGGATATCGCCCCCAGGTGGCTTCACGTCACCATTCCGCGCGACTCGTCCCGGCCCCCGTTTGCGTGCTTGAGTCGTCGTGGCAGCGGCCGCCGGCTGCAACCCGGTTGCGCCCGCGGCGCGAAGCGCCGCTAATCTTGAAGAAGGAACACTTGCGGCGATTGGCTGC
>JBOHXL010000029.1:0-27407 GCA_050736975.1 Chthoniobacterales bacterium
GGGTGAAATTGATTTAGCATTAACGTTGCACGGCGCAGACCTGCTCTCGCGCGATTTTTATGCTCGTAAATTGGCGACTGTTCGGAGCCTCGTCGTGCTTCCAGCGAGCCACCGATTCGCGACCGAAAGACAAGTGCCTCTTTCACAATTAAAGCACGAAACCTTTGCCCGGGGATCGGACGATGTGGTGCCGGGATACAACCATCGGATCGTTCAGTTCTGCCGCAAGTATGGTGGTTTCCGCCCCCGCATGGTCACCATTGAGAGAGCAACCGGTCTCGTGGAATCTCTCGCCCTGTCAGCGAATGAAGAGGCGATTTCGATTCAACCGGCCTTCATCTCTCACCTGAACATTCCGAACGCGGTGATGGTTCCCATCGCTGACGCCGGTGCAACCTGGGATCTGTTCATCGTCTGGCAGCGGGGCAAAGCTACCGGCCCATTGCGGACATTGCTGAGCGAACTTAACCTGAAGTCTCGATAATAAAGGCCTTTCCTTTACGACCTCGATGTTGGCAACAAATCAGTTCCCCCTGAGGTCGCCCCCAGTTTTCAGATTTGCCCGTTTCGCTTCGCCTCGGCTAGGAATCAACAATAGCAGGAACCCGTTAATAATGGGTTAAAGCGCCACTGTCAGTGAAAGTGTCAGTGAAAATTTTGGAAACCGCCTGAAACGCGTGCGCCTCATCCCTGAGCCCAAGCCAATCTCGATCGGCATCGCCGCGCTCAAAGGCCGACTCAGCCCAGCCGCGGAAAAATTCTGGCAGTGCGCAAAGGAAGCTGCGCGCGCTTAGGTATTTGGTCGTACGCCGACGAGCGCCGCGTTTCCCATCTCCACACGAAGGTCTCAGCGCCTTTCACCCTGACTGATCTGCCTCATCACAGCATCCATATCGGTGAGGTCCCAGACCTCGGCGAACTTGCCGTCTTCAATGTGATATAACGTGAACTCCGAAGTCGTCACCCGACGACCGGTCGCTTCAATTTCACGAAAGAGGCCCCGATGAGGGAATTCGAGAATTCGGGGTCAGTGTGAGGGTCAGTGTGCAAATCTTGACAGATCCGGTCGATGCGCCGTTAGCGAAGTGCAAGTGCGGCGAATCGAGTTCTCGGAAGGACAATGGCAGGTTTGCACAACCGAACTCTTTGCTGCGAAATTACAGCAACTCGCTAACGAGTGCTTTCGCCTGGTCGGCTGGGATGCCGAGCTTGCGGTAGCCGAGCGGGCCTTCGCCGGTGTGGAGGACCGGCTCCAGGTCTTCCAATGATTGCAGATCGATGCGGCGCCAGAATAGGCCGATTGGGATCTCGTCGCCCCATTGGTAGCCGCGGTCGATCGCCTGGTGCAGATCGGTCGGGTCGTGGCAAAGGTCCTCGAGGAATTTCACCCGCGGGTTAAACCACTGGTAGGTGTTGTCCTTGTTGTAGGTGACGCAGGGACTGAAGACGTCGACCAAGGCAAAGCCTTTGTGCTGGATCGCGCCCTTGATCATCTCGACCATGTGTTTCTGTTTGCCGCTGAAGGCGCGCGCCACGTAGGTCGCACCGCCGACAATCGCCATCGGGATCGGGTTGATCGGGTTCTCGACGCTGCCATAAGGCGTGCTCTTGGTCTTCATCCCTTTGACGCTGGTGGGCGAGACCTGGCCGGTGGTGAGGCCATAAATCTGGTTGTCCATCACGATGTAGGTGAGGTCGACGTTGCGCCGCATGGTGTGGACAAAATGGTTGCCGCCGATTCCGTAGCCGTCACCGTCGCCGCCGGTGCAGATGACTTTGAGTTCGTGATTCGCGAGCTTGACGCCGGTGGCCACAGCGAGAGACCGGCCATGCAGGGTGTGCATGCCATAGGTGTTCATGTAACCCGGCAGGTTCGAGGAGCAGCCTATGCCGCTAATGACGCAGACCTGAGCCGGCTGGAGTCCGAGCTCGAAGACGGCGGTCTGGAGCGCGGCAAGGACGGAGAAATCGCCGCAGCCGGGACACCAATCGGGATGGATGCGGCCTTTGTAAGTGTCCTTGGTGAGTTGGCCAGTGGTTTCGGGTACTGCAACGGGTGGGGTCATGTTCGTTAAATTGTTAAAACTGTTAAATCGTTAAAAGGGTGGTGCGTTCTCCCTTCGGCAGGGCTACGGAGCGGCAAGGAGATCGTTGTTTTTCCAGTGTCTTTCCGATTTAACATTTTAACCCTTTTTGACTTTTTAACGAATCAAGCAAGCACCTCATGCACCGGCACGGATAATTTCGTCTTGCCGGCCAGTTGTTCTTTGACCGCTTCGACAATGTGATGGGGCATGAAGGGTTCGCCGTCGTATTTGCGGATGTGGCCGTGGGCGTCGAAGCCGGTCTCGCTCCGGAGGTAGCGGGCAAACTGGCCGCTGTAGCTATTCTCGACGATGATGACGTGCTTGCTCGGCGCGAGAAGGCGGCTGATCTCGGCGGCGTGGAATGGGATGATCCATTTGATGTGGAGATGATTGGCTACGATCCCCTCTTCGCCCGCAAGTTTTTCGACCGCTTCGCGAATCACGCCGTCGGTTGAACCCCAGCCGACCAAAGTGACGGCGGCGTTTTCGGGTCCGAAAAGTTTGGGCGGGGCAATGTCGTTGATGGCCGCCTTCATTTTGCGGCCGCGTTTCTCCACCATCATGCGGCGGATGTTTGGGTTGGTGAACTCGTCGCTCACCAGCGTGCCGTCTTCGTCGTGTTCGTCCGTCGCGGCGGTGAAAATGTGACCCTGGACGCCGGGCACGGCACGCGGGGAAATGCCGCTCTCAGTGTTCTTGAAACGGAGGTAGGCTTTGTCGTTGTAGCCGCTGCCAGCACTGGCGCCGTCGCCCTTTCCGTTAGGCAAAATCAATTCGCCGCGGTCGATCTTGACGTTGAAGTCGAGGTCGTCAGGATCAATGCTCGTGGTGCCTTCGGATATGAGGAGGTCAGCCAGGACGAGGCCGGGGCACTGGTATTTGTCGCCGAGGTTGAACAGCTCCGGAATCGTCCGGAACAAATCGAGCTGGCTGGTCGGGGCCACGACTAGCTTGGGGTAATCGCCCTGGCCGGCGCCGAGAATCTGCCAAAGGTCGCCCTGTTCGGTCTTGGTCGGCACTCCCGTGGCCGGGCCGGCGCGTTGCACATCGACGCAGACGACCGGCGTCTCGATCATGCCGGCCATGCCGACCGCTTCGGTCATCAGGGCAAAGCCGCCGCCGCTCGTCGCGCACATCGCCCGACAACCGGCGTGGGCCGCGCCGATGACCATGTTCATGACGCCAATCTCATCCTCGACCTGTCGGACCATGATGCCGAGCTGCCGCGCGTGCCCCGCCATCCACATGAGCACGCCGGTGGACGGGCTCATCGGGTAAGCGGCGTAAAATTTCACGCCCGCGGCCGCGCCACCCATGGCGGTGGCCTGGTTGCCGGTGACGATGCCCAGCGGCTTCGCGCCGACAGGCGCCTTCCACGGGAACGGTTTGAAATTCTGCGCTGCGTATTCGTAGCCGGCCCGGGCAACGGCAATGTTCCCGGCCACGACCTCTTCGCCCTTCTTCTTGAACTGCCGGGCAACGACCGATTCGAGCGGTTCCGATTCGATCCCGAGCAACTGGAGCGCGGCGCCGAGCGCGGCGGTGTTGACCGCCAGCTTGTTGCCCTTGGTCAGCTCCTTCATCGGCATCGGGCAAAGCTGGACGCCGTCGGCGGCCTGGCCGGGCGTGACTTTTTCGCTGTCGTAAATGGCGCAGGCGCCCGCTTTCAACAAACGCAGGTGGCGATCCATCGTGTCCTGGTTGAGCGGGATGAAGACGTCGATCTTGTCCCCCATGTTGGTCACGGGCGCGTCGCTCGCACGAATGGTTAGGAAAGTGTGCCCGCCGCGGATGATCGACTGGTAAGCGTTGTAGGCGTTGAGGTGGAGCCCGCGCCGGGCAAAGATGCGGGCGAGAATGTCCCCGGTGGAGGCGATGCCCTGGCCGTTCTCGCCCCCGATCCCGACTGCAAAATCGATTTTCGTGTTTTTTGCCATCTGAATATTGGGAGGTGCAATCTGCGGGACGGAGCGCTCTTCGGCAAATTCAAACACCGCCAAATTGGTGCGACGTCAATTTTCTGCGGAAGCGAGCGCCACTATCGCGCGCCAGCTGCACGAGTCGCTCGAGAGGGCCTGCATCGGTATCCCAAGATAAACTGATCGCTTTTCATGGCCTGCTCAAAGAGCATCCGCTGATGCCGAAAGTCTTCGAGATATCGCTTTTTCATCTACAGCAACGAACACCGCCCGATCCATGTGCATGTTCGATACGGCGCCGGCGAAGCGGTCTTTAACATCGAACCACGTGTGGAGCTGCGGGAATCGTTCGGATTGAAGGTCAACGAACTTTCGCGCGCTCAGGCGCTTGCCGAGGAACACCGGCAACTTATCGTTCAGAAGTGGCATGAGCACCTTGATTGATCAACCTCGTTCAGCGGTTTTTCTCGATGGCCACATCGTCATCGTTCTCCAGACGGAGGCGACGCTCCGGTTTCCAGCGGAAGAGAACCCTCGCCTTGCCCGGGGCACGCCCGAGCAGCTGAATCACATCGAGATTTCTCCCTTTGGCCTTCATTGGCCGGACCTTGATGAAGATTTGTCCATCCGCGGAATCGCGCAAGGCGACTACGGGCAAGGGCATCGCGGTCGAGTCGTCTAACGACTGAAAAAGTCAGGTCGCTCCTGGTAAGTGCGTGCCCACCAAGTCGGTGGGTTTGCTATCAAGAGGTAGACTGGCTGGCCTATTTACTGAAACGAAACTCCATCTGAGAAAGCTGCGGCCGGCTCTCAGCGGCAAGACGGAGACGCAGTGCTCGGAGCATCGCGAGACCGCGCGGGATTCGCCGCGGTTGACGCCGAATGTTCAGGGGAGCTGCCATGCGACGATTCAGGCCAATATTTTTTGTCATGCGACGAATCTAATCGCCCCTGTCGGACATCGGCTGTCCAACAGATGAAAATTATTCTTTTTTCTTCAAACCACTCTGCCGCCGCGGCGCGCCGGTTTACGATGCGACCGTGCCGGAGCCGGAAAAATTTCATCACAACGTTTATGTGATTCTGCTGGACCGAACGGTCTTGAAGCATCGCTCCGTCCTCGAGTCGAATCCGAAACGCGATCCATCGAAGCCGTGCGTTTACGTCGGGATGACCGGGCTGCCGGTTGCGCACCGGTTCGAGAATCACAAACACGGCTACAAGTCCTCGTGGGTAGTGGAGAAATATGGCGTGCGTCTGTTGCCGGAACTTTACGAGCACCTCAACCCGATGCCGTTCGAGGCCGCGGCGCAGATGGAGGTGGAGCTCGCGGAAGACCTGCGCGCCGAGGGCTACACCGTGACGGGCGGGAAATGACTTGCCTAACGAGCGGCCGCGGGCGACGGGCTCGGCAGGTTATATCCTTCGACCAGAGCGACGCCGGTGGTGCCGTCTTTGCCGCGCACGATCGCAGTGTAGCCGCCACTCATGAGTGTGGCCAGAATGGCCGCTTCGCGCGGATCGGTCGGCGCCAGCCCGGTCGCGGTGATCTCGGCACTCTGCGTGTCCTGCCAGTTGTCGTTAGACTGGAGCAAAAGGCCGTTGCTGTCGTACAAGTCCAGCGTCGGATCCTGCAGTGCGCCGGCCACTCCAAACGCCGTCAACTCCGGCCCGATTGCGCGAAAGAGCACTTGCGCAGGATTTCCACCCTGGATGATGACACCACCAATCAAAGCATCGTCGCCGATCAGGACCTGGCCCCGGGTGGACATATTACCCAGGTCCGAGTCAGAGGCGCTGAGCAAGGCATAAACTTCCAACAGCGCAATGCCAGTCGTACCGCCCGCGCCGCTGGTCACGGCCGTGTAGGCTCCCGGCGCCAACTCCATCAGGATGGCTGCCTCCTTCGGATCAGTCGGCGCAAGACCCGTCGCCGTGATCGCAGCTTCCTGATCGGACTGCCAACTGTCGTTTTGGGCGAGCGATTGTCCCTGGCCGTCGAAGAGTTCCACCATCGGATCGTCCAGCCGTCCCGGCAACGGCACTCCACCGACGCTCAGAGACGGTCCGAGCGCGCGCACCAGCACCGTGAGCGACCCCGTTCCGCGGATGATGAACCCTCTGATTCCCACGTTGTCGCCCAGCCCTATCGCGACCCGGGCAGAACTATTCAGCATTTCTGTCGGCTCGAGGAAGGCGACATAACTGGCCATGCTCGGGATGCCGTTGGTAAAGACCGTCACCAGTGCCGGACCAGAGGGAAACCCGCGGATTGTGAGCGAGGTAAATCCCGTATCCGACCAGCCAGCCACCGGATCGACCGGTAGAAAAGTGACCTGCTCGTTCGTTAGGCTGCGCAATTGTACGAGCGGATAGTTGGTCGAGGAATCCTGCGTGTTCCCGCCGGAGGCTTGCGAGATGCCTTGGAAAAGCGAACCGCCCAAGGTGAGAGCAGCGCCGTTTTGCGCGGTGCTGGTAATCTGCGGCTGCCACGCGCTGTCGAAACCGAGCCCGACATCGTAAAGCTCTGCGCTCGCCAAAATACTAAATTCGTCAGAGGCAATGCCTCCGGCCACCAGCACCTTCCCGTTTGGCAGTAAGGTCGCCGTGTGAATATGGCGTGCATCGGTCAGGCTGCCGGTTGCTGTCCAAATCCCAGCGGCCGGATCGTAAAGTTCCGCGCTCGCCAAAACGACGCTGATACCTCCGGTCACCAGCACCATCCCGTTTGGCAGCAATGTCGCCGTGTGCTCAGTGCGTATATCGGTCATGCTCCCGGTTGCCGTCCATATCCCAGTCGCCGGATCGTAGAGTTCCGCACTCGCCAAAAGGTTGCCCGTGCTGGGGGAGCCTCCGGCCACCAACACCTTCCCGTTTGGCAGTAAGGTCGCCGTGTGATGGTAGCGTGCGTCGGTCAGGCTGCCGGTTGCCGTCCAAAGCCCAGTGGCCGGATCGTAAAGTTCCGCGCTCGCCAAAACGCCGCTGATACCGATACCTCCAGCCACCAGCACCTTTCCGTTAGGCAGCAACGTCGCTGTGTGAATCCAGCGTGCATCAGTCAGGCTGCCGGTCGTTGTCCACTTCCCAGTAGCCGGATCGTAGAGTTCCGCGCTCGTCAACGGAGCGCCAGTGCTGCCGTTGCCTCCGGCCACCAGCACCTTCCCGTTGGGCAGCAATGTCGCCGTGTGGCCAACGCGCGTGTCAGTCATACTCCCGGTCGCAGTCCACATCCCATTCGCCGAATCGTACAGTTCCGCACTCGACAGACTGTTAGTGGCACCGTCGCCCCCGGCTACCAGCACCTTCCCGTTTGGCAGTAAGGTCGCCGTGTGACTGAAGCGCGCATCGGTCAGACTGCTCGTCGTCGCCCATATCCCGTTTGCCGAATCGTAAAGTTCCGCGCTGGCCAAAGCTGTGGTGCCGTCAAAGCCGCCAGCCACCAGCACCTGCCCGCCCGGCAGTAAGGTCGCCGTGTGACTGAAGCGCGCATCGGTCAGACTGCTCGTCGTCGCCCATATCCCATTGGCTGAATCGTAGAGTTCCGCGCTGGCGAGAATATAGTTGCTCCCGATTCCTCCAGCGACGAGCACCTTGCCGTTGGCCAGCAGCGTCGCGGTGTGCGTGCCTCGCGTTTCGGCGAGGCTGCCCGTCGCGGTCCACATCCCACTTACCGGATCATAGAGCTCTGCGCTCGCCAAATAGAAGGTGTTATCGAAGCCTCCAGCCACCAGCACCTTCCCGCTGGGCAGCAACGTCGCGGTCTGTTCCGTTCGCGGGGTAGCGAGGCTGCCCGTCTCGGTCCACATCCCGCTCGCCGGATCATAAAGTTCAGCGCTCGCGGCGAGAAGGCCGTCGGTCCCAGCTCCTCCAGCGACGAGCACCTTCCCGTTGGGCAACAACGTCGCAGAATGCGTATCTCGTGCGGTGACGAGGCTACCCGTCGCAGTCCACGTCCCACTCGCTGGATCATACAGTTCCGCGCTCGCGAGAACAACGTCGCTGTTCCCAGCAAATCCGCCAGCGACGAGCACCTTGCCGTTGGGCAGCAGCGTCGCAGAATGGAAGAATCGTGCGCTGGTTAGGCTGCCGGTCGCGCTCCACGTCCCATTCGCTGGATCATAGAGTTCCGCGCTCGCGGCGAGAACGCCGCCAGGCCCATATCCTCCCGCGACGAGCACCTTGCCGTTGGCCAGCAGCGTCGCCGTATGGTAATATCGCACGGTGGCGAGGCTGCCCGTCGCGGCCCACGTCCCACTCGCCGGATCATAAAGTTCAGCGCTCGCGAGAGCGCCGCCGTTCCCTACGTTCCCTATTCCTCCAGCGACGAGCACCTTGCCGTTGGGCAGCAGCGTCGCGGTCGACTCGTATCGTGCGATCGGGAGGTCGCCAGTGGGGGTCCAGGTCCCACTCGCCGGATCATAGAGTTCCGCGCTCGCCAACAAGTTAGGGTTGTCGCCCTGGCCTCCAGCCACCAGCACCTTGCCGTTGGGCAAAAGCGTCGCGGTATGCAACTCTCGCGCGATGGCCAGACTGCCGGTCGCTTCGAATGCGAACAGAGCGCCCTCGCCGGGCGAGATCAGCGCAAGCAGGAGTAGCGGACCCGCCAACCGCGGCAAAATTTTCCAGAGCATCGGCCGGGGGCCGACGGTCTGGACGGGATGAGTTTTCATGCCGGTAATCCGCCGATTTCTTTGAACAGCACTCTGTCCGACCGCCACCGGCCAAAGCAAGATATATTATCGGCTATTCTTGAAGCCTTACTTCGGCGGTCGGCCAGTTGCGCTTTTCTCGCCTTGTCTGCCCTGTGAGAAAGCAGGACCCGCTGTCCAAGCCGGGAGGAAGCCATGTTTTATTTTCGAACCGATCGCGTGCAGGACAACGTGCCGGTGCGCTTCGGCGACACGAGGCGAAACGACCCGTGCGTGTGCTTATTTCTTCCGCTGCTTCGCCGCTCCGCACAAGTAAGGTGTGAGCGCGACAAAGATGGAGGCGCGATTTTTCCTGAATGAAAACAGCGGACGCGATGATGGCGTGCTGCCAACGACGCGCGCGCCGCTGGCGTTTCATCGCCGTCTGCCCGGCTATCGACCTACGCCTCTAATCGACGCTCCTGATCTGGCGCGCTTGCTCGGGATCGGGCAGGTGCTGGTGAAAGACGAATCGAGCCGGCTTGGGCTTCCCGCCTTCAAGATTCTCGGTGCATCCTGGGCGGTTTATCGTGCGCTTGAGGAACGAGCGGCCCAAGCGGCGTCGGGAAACCTTGGGCCGTGGTCGACGGTCGAAGAGCTGGCCAAGCGCCTTGCACCCTTCAAACCGCTCAGGCTGGTTACTGCGACCGATGGCAATCACGGTCGCGCCGTCGCCCGCGTCGCGGCGCTCTTCGGATTCGCGGCCCAAATTTTCGTTCCCGCCGGAACCGCGCGCGCGCGAATCGAGAGCATCGCGAGCGAAGGCGCAATCGTTGAGGTGGTCGCCGGCACCTATGAGGATGCGGTCGCGCGCGCCGCGCGCGAGGCGAACGATCGCTGCCTCGTCATCTCCGACACTTCGTGGCCCGGCTACGAGGAGATTCCGCGCTGGGTGATGGAGGGATATTCGACCATTCTCTGGGAAATCGACGACGAGCTGGCACGTCGCAGGGAAAAAGATCCCGATCTTTTTCCGGTGCAGTTCGGGGTCGGCGCGCTCGCCGCCGCAGTCGCCAGGCACTACCAGGGCCGGAGGCCTAACGAACGCCCAAAAATCCTGAGCGTCGAGCCGCTCCATGCCGCCTGCATGCTGGCTTCGATGGAAGCCGGCGAGATCGTTGACGTTCCCGGCCCGCACGATTCGATCATGGCCGGGCTAAACTGCGGCCGGGTCTCGCTCGTCGCCTGGCCGGTCGCCTCGGGCGAGATCGACGCTTTCATCGCGATCCCCGACGAACGCGCGCGTGAAGCGATGCGCGCTCTGGCGCGCGTCGGGATCGTCGCCGGAGAAACTGGCGCAGCCGGTTTGGCCGGACTAATTGCATTTCTGACCGGCCCGGAGAGCGAGCGACGCCGCGCGGCGCTGGGAATCAACGCAACCAGCCGGGCCCTGCTCCTCGTCACCGAAGGAGCCACCGACGTGGAGTCGTATCGGCGCATCGTGGGCGGGTGACGCCCACCAGAAGATCAGTGACCCAGCACTCGCACCGCCGGCTCATTGACAAAAGCACCCGGGGTCGTATACCGGCCGGTTCCATCAATCTCGCTCCGATCAATGATTCGAATCGGCGAGAACGTCGTCGTGCCGATCCGCCGTAGTTTTATCCGCCGCGGAATCAGGGAACCGGTGACGAAAACGGTTCGCTCTTCAACTTTTTGTTGAGGTTGTTTCGTTTGATTGACGGACGGGTCGGCAAACACGGGGCCGGCGAGCATGATAGCAGCGACCAGCGCGAGCGCGCGTGCAGATATCAGCGTTTTCATAATCCAAAATTACACCCGGCGAGGCGCCTGAGCAAATTGGTGCGCTATGGCTGGGGCGCTAATGGGCACCTTGCGCCGCGGGGTCGCGCCCCCGACTGCCGTCGGCGCCCACGATCGTCAGCGTTAGTTTGGGGTTAAAGTGCGCTAAAACTTCTTCGTCACGCGCACGTAGACGAAGCGACCAGTGGCGTCGTAGGTAAAGCCGGGATAGCCGACACCATTTCCACCTTCGCCGGAGGCCCTGGGTGGATCCTGGCCGAAGACGTTATTGCACCCAAGCGTGAGGACCGTGCCTTTAGCCCACCGCTGCCAGGCGAGTAAACCGTAATTGGCGCTTTCGGCGGGACCGCCGTCCTTGCTCGTAGCGACGTCTTTGGCATCCTTGGCATAACCGGGAACAGGCTGGCGTTCCACCGCTGGAACCAGGCCGCTGAAATCATAGGAGCCCTGGACATCGATCAACCATTCCTGGTGGACATAGTGCTTTCCAAGGTTGGCATTGTACTCATGGAACCCATCAATGTAGTGGACGGTGGCCGCGATATCGAAGCTATTCCAAGCCCAATCAAGGCGGTTATCTCCCCGCCATTTATAATAGCCCTCATTGGATGCACCCGGGTCGGTCGTGCGGCCAGCCAGATTGCCGGAAGCTAACCCTGGGAAGAGAAACTCATCCAGATAGGTCGCCTGAGTCGTAGAGGTAAAGACCCCCCAGCGCGTTTCCTTCTGGTATTGCAAACCGAAGTCAACACCGCGCGCCTCTTGCGCTCCCAAATTTTGATTTGGAATGATGATGCGCGTGATGAATCCACCCGTATCGCGCTCCACGCTCTCGCCCGGCAGCAACGTGCCGGCTACTTCGCGCTTGAGCACTTGATCGGCTGTCTCAGCGGCCACAACCCCAGTGCGCTCGATGTCCCAAAGGTCAACCGAGACGGTCAGGCCAGGCACATATTTTGGCGTGTAAACAAAGCCACCACTAAAGGAACGGGAATCCTCCGGCTGAAGATTGTGATTGCTGGTGATGAGCGTGTTCGTCTCTGATTCGAACAGTCCGCCCTTGAGAGGATCGTGGGAGACTTCCAGGGTTGATATTGGCGCCGCGTACAATTCTTCGAGTGAAGGCTGGCGAAATCCTTCGCCCCAGGTTGCGCGGATGGTCAGCTGTTCATCCAATGGCTGCCAGCGAAGGCCGACTTTTGGCACGAGGACATTGGTATCGTTGTTCTCAAAATTTTCAAATCGTGCCGCGCCTGTCACTTCCAAGGCATAGAAACCGGGAATTCTATTGGCCGGGCTGAAAAGGGGAATGTCCGTCTCGGAATAGAAGGCAAAGGATTTTCGGCCACCGTTTACGACCGGCACCGGCGAATTGCCCGCGATATCTCCCTCAACGTTGAGCATATCGGGAGTTTCACTGAGTGATTCCCGGCGGAATTGACCACCGACGGCAAAGCCGACACCGCCAGCTGGTAACTTGAATAGCTCGGTGGTGTAGAGCGTCGCATCCACCGTGGCTAATTTTGAGATGTCTTCGTCTTTGGGATGGACGGTGGCAAACGCAACCGTGGCCTCATTCGATGGGATTGGAACGTGGTAATCACCGAAGGGATTGAAAGCAACGGTGGTTCCGATGTATTGCGGAGAGTTAGGATCAAAGATCGGATCTGCCTGATTCACAATGCGGTTGAAGCGGGAGATGGATACCTGCTGTCCGGTCTGGGTATTCTTAATCTGGCTGTAGCGAAAGGCGGCGTCATAGCCCCAGGTGCCATCAAATAACTTGTCCCCTTTCACCCCGACCGTGGTGAGAAAGGCGTCGGTCTCGTTATCAAACAGGCGGTTTCCAAACTCGGCCAAACGTGCGCGACTGCCGCCCGAGATAATCTGGTTGAATGGGTTGAACGGGTTATAAGCATCCAGCGGCACACCTGTCTCCGCATAAGTCGGTGTTTCGGGCGGCGTGATTCCACCAGGCAGAGGCGAATTTGGCGGAATGGCCAGGGTCGTCTGGCCCTTAGTCTCGAATGAACCGGTGGCGGGGGGCGCCGCCTCGTTATGCGTTTTCACATTTTGGTAGAACATGTCGGCATAAAGGACCATTTGGTCGCCAAAGAACTTATGTTCCCCGCTGAGGTAACCACCATAGCGCTCGGACTCCGGGAAGGAGAGTGAGAATTGGTTGAAGTTGTATCCCGGGAGAAGACCGCCCGCGCTCCGGACACGAGTATCGGCATCGTAGAGATACGAGCTCGCCGGGGCCAGGCCGTTGGTGAAATTCGGCGCGCCCGCAAATTCTGTCCCACCTGGATTCAGGTTCTGTCCACCCGCTGCGGCCGCCACATCGCTGCTGAGCTGAAGGTTATAGGGACTCGTATTGGAGCTTAGGAAAGGTGGCCGATTCGAGAAACCGCGGTCGTTGTTGGCGATCGCGTTGCGATGATAGAAGTTTATGATGCCAGTCACGTTGGTATTTTTATCGCCCACGCCGAAGATCATGGAGGCGGCGTATTCACCCGAGTCCTTGTCCAGGGTGTTGCCATATTCGGCGCTCGCCTGGGCCCCGTCGAAATCATGCCGCAGCTTGACGTTGACAACACCTGCGACCGCGTCCGCGCCATAGGTGGTGGAGGCACCGTCTTTTAGAATCTCGATGCTTTCGATCGCCGCCTGCGGGATCGAGTTTAAATCGACAAACATCAGACCGACGCCGACGCCGCTGTTATTGCCCATCGGATAAGGAGCGACCCGGCGCCCATCCAAAAGAATAAGTGTCGCTCGCGCATCAAAGCCGCGCAGAGCGATGGTGGCAGCGCCGACCGCGCTGTTGGTACCATTCTCATTGTTCGAGACTGGCACCCCATTCGCGTTCGCGATCGGGAGATTGCGCAACAGTTCCTCCGTATTCCGCGCGCCCGATTTGCTAATTGTCGCGCGATCCAAGGCTAAAATCGGGTTCGGCCCGACTTCTTCGGCCGTCGGAATGTTCGAACCGGTCACAATGATGCGCTCGGCGGTCGCCTGCGAATTTTGAGGTGCGGCACCGGGCGCGGGTGCGGTGGTCGCCGGTGCGCCCGGCTGGCTCACTGCGTCCTGCGCAAAGACGCACGGTCCCAAGGTGATAAACATTGCCACGCTGACCGCAAGAGCCGCATGGAAGAACGGAAACTTCGTTGGTGTTTTCATTGTTAGTCTGTGGTTTCCCACGGGCCTAATGAAACCGCTCGAAGCAGACAAGACTTTTTTTGGACTTTTTTATGGCATTTCCCAAACCGCGAACTGATCAGCCGCGATCTTTCGTCTTATCTTCCGGCGGCCAAACGCTGCAATGCCAGCCTGACGAGCTCCTCGGCAGTCGCGATTTCCCGGCCGCTCTGCTGTAGATCGCGGACCGCTTTGTGCGCTTCGATTTGCTTGTAGCCAAGCGCGATCAAGGCCAGGACCGCTTCGTTGGCCTGCTCCTGTTGCGGTGTCGGGGCCTGCGCTCCGCTCGCCACTTCCCAGGCCGCGGCCACGCCGAGCTTGTCTTTTAGCTCGAGCACGATCCGCTCCGCCGTTTTTTTCCCAAGCCCGCTGATCTTCGACAAGGAAGCGACGTCGGAATTGACGACCGCATTTTTGAAAAAGCTCACGCTCATTCCGCTGAGCACAGCGAGGGCGAGTTTGGGGCCGATCCCGCTGACGTGATTGACGAGCAGTCGAAAGAGATCGCGCTCCGGCGCGGTCATGAATCCATAAAGAATCTGCGCGTCCTCGCGCACATGCAGGTGAGTCAGGATCCGCACCGTTTCGCCCGGGGCGGGCAGTTTGTCGTAACTGGAAAGCGGGATGAAAACCTCGTAGCCCACGCCGCCGACATCGATGATCGCCTGGGTGGGAAGTGCGCTCGTTAGGCGACCATGCAGAAAAGTGATCATGTGTTTTTCAAAATGAGAGTGAGATCGACCCAGCGGCCTTTGGCAATGTCGAATCCGTGGGCCGTGAACTTCCGATACCCCTTCGGCAAGGTCGGGTAAAGGCGATCCGCCACTTTGCTCGGCAGGACGGCAAAGTGCGGCCCAGCGCTGGCCAGGAAGGGCGGAATCTGATCCGGTTGGAGGGTGGTGACGTCGCGATTGTTTTCCCGATTGTAGCGCAGGAAACCGCGGACCCTGCTGCGGAAATTCCAGACCAAGCTGGGCGCATCGAAATCGTAAGCGGCAAAATCCATCCCCGGCTGGAGATAGCGCTCCGCTTTTCTGAACAGAACCGCCGAAGGAAAATATGGCGCGAGGAGCGGGAAGCCGACCAACGCCACCGCGAGCATGACCGCCGCGGTCAGGCCCGACCAGTAACGGAGCGTTCGTTCGCGCACTCCTGCCTCCAGCCAATGCCGCGCAAGCAGGAGCGCGAGGAGCGGAAAGGCCGGCAGGATGTAGTGCGGCAACTTTGTTTTTACGATCGTGAAAATCACCACGATGACGGCGATGCCGGCAATAAGATAGAGATCGAGCGTGTCACGTTTCTTCCAGAGCCGGCGCGCGAGCCAGGGAATTTTTACCGACCAGGGCGCGAAGCTGATGAAGATAGTGAGAAAGTAGAACGGGAGGGAAGCAAGCGCGGCCACGATCGATTTGCCGCCATGCCCCTGCATCGTGCCGAAGGAGCGCCCAACCACATGTTGCCCGAGGCCGACCGCGAGGAATTCACCATGCGTCCGGACGAGCGCGGGCACGCCCCAAAGCGCGACGAGCGCGAGCATGAGCAAAATTCCCCTAACGAAAAGAAACCGGCCGGCAAGCTGCGGGACCGGGCGAAGGAATTGCAGCACGACGACCGTGCCGAACGGCATCCAGCCGATCGGGCCCTTGGCCAGAAAAGCGAGCGCAAGCGAAAGATAAAAGAGCCACCACCATCCGCGCAACCCCGTCGGCCTAACGACCACGCTGCGCCAGGTTCCACCGAAGCGGTCGCGCAGCAGTTCGTAGCCGGCCCAATGCGCCAGGGTCATGAAAAGCACCAGCCACATATCAGCCACCGCGGCCTTGGCATGGATAAAAGTCTGGAGGCACAGGGTGAAAATGATCGCCGCCCAAAAACCGGCTCGGGCGATTCGAAGACGGGCGCCCCAGGCGAAAATCACCACTGCGGTCAAGGCGGCCGCGAGGGCGCTCGGCAGCCGCGCGGCGAACGGGTTCTGGCCGAAAAGATGATAACTCGCGACCTGAAACCAATAGGTCAGCGGCGGCTTGTCGAATCGGTAACGATTGTTGAAATACGGCACGACATAATCGCCGCGCTCGATCATCTCACGCGAGGCCTCGGCGAAGCGCGGCTCGTCGCGATCAACCAGCGGCAACATCCAGGTGCCAGCGAGATGGAAAAGCAGGCACCCGCAGAAGAGCGCGACAAAATTGCGAGTTGCAGGTTGCAAGAGAGCGATTCAAAGATGGCGGAAGCCGAAACTCAACCGGCAAATTCTCGATGCATAAAATCGCGCCGGTCTGGAAATGGTTGCTCCTCCTCCTGCTCGCGATCGCCGCCATCGCAATCTCCTTTCATTTCGACGCCGCCGTCCGGCACTGGGTCGTCGAACATTCCAATCGCACCATCAAACAAGCGATGCGCAACGTCAGCCGGTTTGGCGACTGGCCGGAGCACGTTCTTGCTGGATTGCTCCTCATCGCGATCGCGGCCTGGCGCGGGAACAAGCGCTGGGTGCACATCGGCCTAACGATGATCGTGGCCTGCGCCCTCGCCGGCCTGGCGGCGCGCGGGGTCAAGATCGCGACCGGCCGCGCCCGCCCTTCGGTCAAACAAGAACTCGGCTGGAACGGCCCGCGCCTCAGTTCCAAGTATAACTCGTTCCCGAGTGGACACACTGCCGCGACCACCGCTTTCTTCGGCGTTCTTTTCTTCGCCAACCGTCGCATCGCGCTCGCTCTCCTGCCGATCCCGCTCCTTATCGCCATTTCGCGCATGTATGTCGCAGCGCATTATTTTTCGGACGTCGTTTGCGCGGTCATCCTCGGCCTTTTCTGCGCCTGGCTGTGTGCCCGCTGGCGCCCGCCGCCGGTTGGTCGCGGCTCGAGCTGATCGCTTTCGGGCTTTCCGAAAGCGGATGCTGAGACGTCAGGCGGTCTGCTATTGCTGCAGGTTGTAGATTTCCACGAGTCCTATACCGGCGGTGTTGTCTTTGCCGCGTACGATCGCGGTGTAACTCCCGGCCGGGAGCATTTCCAGCAGGGCCGATTCCGCATCGTCGTTAGGCGGAATCGTCGTCGCTTCAATCTCTGCCTGCTGGCTGCTCCCATCACTCCGCAGTTTCCAATCGTCATTGGAATCAACCAGGGTCCCGCTCTCGTCATATAATTCCAGGGTCGGATTGCTCAAGGTGTTCGGGACTGGCAGCGATGGTCCGAGCGCACGCACGAGAATATTGGCTGGCCAGTTTCCGGCGCCTCCGCCCACGATGAGACCGCCGATCAGCACGTTATCATCCGTCTGCACGAAGCCCCGGGTTGAAATATTTGCCAACGCATCTACGAGCGTCTGACTCAGCCGATAAACTTCGACCAACCCGACGCCGGTGCCTCCATTTTTGCCGCTCAGGATGACAGTGTAAGCCCCGGGATCGAGCGTTTCCCAAAGAGCCGATTCGGCATCGTTGTCAGGTGCCAATCCATTATCGACGACCTTCTGCTGGTTGGGATCGTCTCGCCAATTGTCATTTGTGGCAACGAGTTCGCCCGAAGAATCGTGGAGTTCGATGACCGGATCGCTTAGCGCACCGGACACGCCTAACGATGGCCCGATCCCCCGAACGATCACGGCTTGAGCCTCGGTTCCGGTGACGATGAAGCCTCCGATCATCACATCATCACCCGTCTGAACATCCAAACGGGAAGAGATATTCAAGACGGTCGGCGAGTGAACGAAGAGTTCTGCGCTGGCCAAAGCAGAGGAGGGCGCCATCTCGGTGCCCTCCAGCCACGAGCACCGTGCCGTCGGCCAGCAAGGTCGCGGTATGTGCATTGCGTGCGGTGGCGAGGCTGGCGGTTGCCGTCCAGCTTCTGTTTTCCGGGCTGTAAAGCTCCGCGCTCGCCACCGGACCCTGACTATTCATACCTCCGACCACGAGGACAGTGCCGTCGGGCAGCAAGGTCGCGGTGTGGCCGGATCTCCCTGTGTTCAGGTTCCCGGTCGACGTCCACGTTTCAGTTGCCGGGTCATAAAGTTCGGCGTCTGTCCCATCGCCAGCGTCCCCTCCCGCGACAAGGACCCTGCCGCCGAGCAGCAATGTGGCGGTATGAAACTGGCGCGCCGTAGCCATACTGCCCGTTGCTGTCCAAACTCCGGTTGTCGGATCATAAAGCTCCGCCGTAGCAAGCAGGCTCGAATAACTTCGTCCGCCTGCGACCAGCACTTTGCCGTTGGGCAAGAGCGTCGCTGTAAGGCCGCCCCGCGGCGTGGTTAGGTTGCTTGTTTCCGTCCAGGTTCCGCTGGTCGAATCGTACAATTCTGCCGTCGGCAGTGGCAAGGGGCCTTGATAGGGATCCAATTGAAAATCTCCGCAAGCCAAGACCTGTTCATCGGGTAGCAGCGTCGCAGTCTGCAAAAAACGGTGATTGCGCATGCTGCCCGTGGCCGTCCAAGTGGCGCTCGCCGGGTCATACAGTTCGGCCGTGTTGGTGTCGCTTAGGAGACCGATCAGACCACCGGCCACGAGTACTCTCCCGTCAGGCAGCAACGTCGCGCTGTGCGACCAGCGTAGACCGAGAACGTTACCGGTGAAGGCCCAGCTTCCTGTCGCCGGATCATACAGTTCTGCAGTAATGGTCATGTCAGCGGGGGAAGCAGTCCCCCCGGCCACGAGCACTCTCCCGTCGAGCAGCAATGTGGCAGTGTGATCATAACGCGCAGCACTTAGATCACCGGTCGCCTCAAAGCCTATCAAGTCGCCCTGGCATGGCGTCGCGAGCACGAGCGCCGAGAAAACCATTAACGGAACAAGGCGCAGCCTTGATCCGGTAAAGGAGGGATCGAACCATAGAAAGGTTTGGAGACTTGTCTCGCGAGAGAACAGTCGACGATTTGGATTCAAATAACAAGCGCTCGGCGGTTGCGGCCGCAGCCGGCGGAGGGGGTGGGATTCGAACCCACGAGGGCTTGCGCCCTGCCGGTTTTCAAGACCGGAGCCATCAACCACTCGACCACCCCTCCAAGGATGCTTCGCGCCTCCTGATCTGGACCGGTGAAGCGCGGGCAACACTAGCGCAGGAGAGATTAACGCGGCAAATCTTCCCTGAACCCGACCCCCCGGGGGCCCTTAAGGTTGCGAGCGGCTAGCGAGTACCGTCGAGCTCGGCGTTAACGAATTTCACGAGATCGTCGGTGAGATACGGTTTGGCGAGAAAGCCGTGCTCTTTGTCCTGCTCAAACTCCGTCCCGATCAATTCGGCGCTGTAGCCGCTGGTGAAGATGACTTTCAGGTCGGGTTTATCGACCATGAGTTTTTGCGCCAGTTCCCGGCCGGAGATTGACTCCGGCATGACCACGTCGGTGAGCAGCAGGTCGATCTCCTGTCGACGCGTGGCCCATAGATCGAGCGCCTCCTGCCCGTTGGCAGCGGAAAGGACCTGGTAACCAAGTGAGCTGAGCGCAGTGCTGACGAAATCGCGAAGCATTTCTTCATCCTCCGCTAGAAGGATTGTGGCATCGCGACGAGGGGTGGGATCTCCCGATTCCGCAGCCGGGGCGCTGGCTGGCTCTGGGTTTGTTTCGAGCGGGGCGTCCTCGATAGCGCCATCGCTGAGCGGAAAGAAAGCGCGCATGGTGGCGCCGCGGCTGGGGGCGCTTTCCACTTCGATCCAGCCGTTGTGCTGCTTGAGCACGCCATAAACTGTGGCCATGCCCATGCCAGTCCCTTTACCGGGCTCCTTGGTGGTGAAAAACGGCTCGAATATGCGGCTCATCGTGACCGCGTCCATTCCGTGTCCGTTATCCTTTACTGTCAGGCAAACATGGCGACCAATCTGCGCCTCGGAGCTGCGCGCCCGGTAGGGTTCGTCAATCACAATCTCGGTCGTGGAGAGAGTGAGTTTGCCGCCATCGGGCATGGCGTCGCGGGCGTTGAGGGCAAGATTCATGATGACCTGGTCGACACTGCTTGCATCGGCGTGGATGAGAGGCAACTCGGAGGCAAGCTGGGTATCGAGCGCGATATGCTCGCCGATCACGCGACGGAGCATGGCGGCGGTTTGCCTGACGATTTCATTCAAATCGAGCGGGCGGCGCTGAATCATTTGTTTGCGGCTGTAGGCAAGAAGCTGGCGGGTAAGCGTTGTCGCCCGCTCGGCCGCCTGTTGCACCTGCCGGAGGTAGGAGGCGAGTTTTCCATCGAGCTGCGGAGTCCCGTTCTGCATCATCGAGGCGTAGCCGAGGATGACTGTCAGCATGTTATTGAAGTCGTGCGCGACGCCAGCGGCGAGGCGACCGACGGCTTCCATCTTTTGCGCCTGGCGCAGTTCATTTTCGAGCCGGACGCGCTCGGTGATATCCTGAAGAATGAAGAGATGATAGGGGGTGCTAGAGAGCGCGAGATTCTCCGCCGAGACAAGGACCTCGCGCACGTCGCCCGTCGCGGTGCGGACGCTTGCCGCGAGCCCCCGGACGAGGCGTCGCCCGGCAAGGGCGTCGCGAAGGATGCCGGCCATGGTTTGGTCGCCCCACCACTGCACGCTGCCGGAAAGCACCGCGTCACGCGAAGCGCCGACCAGTTCCAGAAAGCTGGCATTGGCATCGAGACAGTCAGAGCCATCGGGCCGCTGGATGACCATGGGAACCGGGCTGCCGTGGAACGCCTTGGAGAATCGTTCCTCGGAGCGCCGCAGCGCCTCCTCAGCGGCGACGCGTTCCGCGACTTCGCTGGTGAGACGGGCATTGGCCTCCCGCAGCTCGGCCGTGCGCAGATTTACGAGCGCATCGAGCTCCTCCATTTGCCGGGAAGCAATTTGCGTGAGCTGCCACTTTTTCGAGAGGGCATGAGCCATCTGCAACACCTCGATGTTGTCGAACGGTTTCTTCAGGACCAGAACCTGATCGGTGTTGCCGATAGCCTTGGAAATCTCGTCCCACGAATAATCCGAGTAGGCCGTGCAAATGACAATCTGGAGATCGCTAAACTCGGCCCAGATGCGCTTGATCGTCTCGATCCCATCCCAGCCGGGCGGCATCCGCACATCCACAAACGCGACCGCATAGGGCTCGCCGGCCGCGACGGCGGCCCGCACTTTCTCGAGCCCTTCCTCACCCTGGAAGGCGGAATCGATCTCAAAAGTCAACTCACGCGAGGCGGGCGCATCACCGAAGATTGCCGCTTCCTCATCTTCGAGTTCTCCTGCCAGGAGCGAATCGACCGGACTCAGGACTTTGCGAAAATCCTGGTGGATCGCCGGATTATCGTCGATCACCAGAATACGATTGTTGATTTGCGGCGATAAGACTGGCTTCGTGTTCATGAATTGGCGGTGACCGCGAGCGGGAGCTCGAGGGTAAAGCTGGCGCCGCGGCGCAAGCCGAGGCTATGGACACTGAGCGAGCCACCCATTTCCTTGGCAGCCAGCGCGCCGCTATGGAGGCCGAAGCCGTGTCCGTTCTTGCGCGTGGTGAAACCGTGTCCGAAGATCCGCGCCAGATTCTCCTGTGAAATGCCGATGCCATTATCCGAAACGACCACGCACACCGTGTTCTGCTGCGACGGCGCGATCGTGATGGTGATCCGCTTGTCGAGGCGCTGGACGTCGTCGAGCGCGTACTTGGCGTTGCGGAGGAGGTTGATGAGAATTTGCAAAACCCGGTGGCGATCCACGTGGACTGCCGGCGAAGGGGAGAAGCGCCGTTCGACGACCACGCCATGGCGCTCGAAGGCGCCAATGTTAATCGCGAGAGCGTCCTCGACGAGTTGGTCGGCCGACAGGTTCTCGAAGGCGCCGCTCACCTTCGCGTAGCTCTGCTGCATGGCGACGACTTCCTTGATGTGCTCGATGTTGCGCGCCAACAGGTCGACTTCGGTCAGAATCTGGGTGTTCTCTTCGACGAGGTATTGGCTGAGTTTGGCGAGGTAACCCGGAAGCTTCCGCCCGCTGGGATCGTGCGCGAGGAAGTCGCCCAGATCGCCATTTCGCTCCGTGAGCAAGGCCGCCGCCTTACCCAGTTTGGATACCTTCGAGCTGCGCAACTTTTCGACCACGAGCCCGGCGGAAACGTTCACACTGTTGAGAACGTTGCCAACGTTGTGCAGAACGCCGGTCGCGACCTCTGCCATGCCAGCTAGGCGCGAGGTCTCGAGCAATCTCTGCTGCGAATCGCGGAGCATGACCTCCGCCGTGGTGCGCTCGCTGATGTCGCGAATCACACCACTGCAGAAGGTACCCGAACCGGTCTGCCAGGTGGATAACGCGAGTTGAAATGGAAATTCCGTTCCGTCTTTGCGCAGGCCAGAAAGCTCCACTGTCTTAGCAAAGACTTCCGCCGTGCCGGTCTCGCGAAAGTGAGCCAAGCCCGTCTCGTACGTCGCGCGAAAACGCTTCGGGATAAGGATCGACAAGGACTGGCCGCGAATCTCATCGACTTCGTATCCGAACATCAACCGCGCGCCTTTGTTCCATGAAACGGCCCGCCCGTCTCGATCAGCGATGATAATGGCGTCGCTGGCCGATTCTGCGACAGAGCGAAAACGCTCTTCGCTTTCGCGCAAAGCCGCGTCCTGCGACTGAATTTGCGCCAGCATCTGGTTGAAGGCATCGGTCAGCTCGCCGACCTCGTCGCTGCCCGATTTTTCCGCCCGCACGGTGTAGTCCTGCTCCAGCGCGATTCGGCGCACGGTGGTGGTAAGGCGCAGAATCGGCGCCGTCACAAAATGCTGAAATTGGCGGGAGAGGAAAAGGGCGATCAGAAGCGAGACCGCGAGAACGAGCGCGAGGATGCCGCCGTAGAGTCGAAGGAGGTCGACATATATGGTCCGAAAATCAGCCTGTAGAAAAAGGCTGCCCTCGCGTCGGCCACCACGCAGCACCGGCTGAGCAATCGAGACCCGAGTGCCGTTGACGTCTAGTTCCTCGCTCGACGAAGAGCGCTGGAACTCGGCCACATCGTCCGTCGCTCCAAAATGCGCGAACTGCGTGCCGTCATTCAGAACGAAGCTCGCAGAGACGATTTCTGGCATCGCGTCGAGGCCCGCAAGCATCCGGTTGGCGCGCTCACGATCGTTGGAAATCGCGGTCAGAGCGATGTTATTGGCCGCAATCTTTCCCGTCACCCTTAATTGGTTGATGAGGTCTTTTCTGATCGACCAGGCTTGAACCGCAAAGAGCGCCCCACAGGCGAGCAGCAATACGACGCAGGAGGTCAGCTCGACCACGAGGGTGATCTTCTGGCGCATGGAGCGATCTCGCAGGGGTTGCATGTCTAGTTCAAAGTTCGTGCGCTGCACAGCAGCGCGGAAAGGATGCTAGTTCGCATTTCGCGTGCCGCGCCCCGGGGGAATTCCAATCCCACGGCCTGAACAGCTAGTGGGATTTTCGCGGAAAAGGAGTGATTACTCCGGTGGCGTCTCTCCGTGGGCGGCGAAGTACTCCTGCAGGAAAACCAGGTCGCCCGCATCCTTCTCGCGCCGCGTGGGCACCTTCATCCGCCAGAGGAGCCGCGGCGAAGCGAAAGGGATCGGCACTCCCTGCACCTTGCGAATGACCACGTCTTTGGCCGCTTCCGCCTAATCGATACCGGAGGCCGAACGCATCAGGTCGATCCACCGACCACGACATAGCCAGCGCCCAATTCATTCAGTCGTCGACAAAGGAGGACGAGATCGTCCTCAATTGGAACTCTCGGGACTAGCTCCGAACCCGGGCCGCTCTCTCCGCGATCTCCTTCACCATCCATGCGTCTGCTTCCTCGAAGGAACGGAAACGAAAAACGCCCTTCCGACAGATGGCACCGTAGCCCTGAGATTTCCGCAGTTGGTTCACCAGTTTTTGCAACACCATCGCGGCTTTCGCTGCGTCTCTCGGACCACGACGGCCGGCGGTCCTCCCAACCGTATCCTCCACGTTGACGGTTGCGTCACTCATCTGGCTTTCAATCTGCCATCTTCCGGCCTAACAACCAAGGACGCTCAAGCCGGAATGATCTTCAGCGCCGCCTCCATGCGCTCAAGCACTTTTCCACGTCCGAGAATTTCAAGAAGGTGATAGAGGCTGGGGCCGACGTTACTGCCGGTAACCGCGAGACGCGTGGGGTGCACGAGCGCGCCGACCTTCACGCCGAACGTCCCAGCGGTCGACTTGAGCGCGGTCTCGATGGAAGGAGCGTCGAAGTTTTCCAGGCTGGCAAAAGCGTCGCGCAAGGCTTGCAGGCGCGGCTTGTTTTCGGGGATGAAATGTTTTGCGACCCCTTCCGGCTGATAGGTGATTTCGTCGGTAAAATAGAAACCGCAGTAAGCGGGCAGCTCGCTGAAGATTCGGAATTTCCCTTTGCAGGTATCGAGCGCGGCCTCCAGATAGTCGGGCGGGAATTTCGCCGTATCGATTCCCGCCCTGGCGAGCGCGATCAGCGCGAGGGCGCGAAAGCGATCATCGGATAGCTCGCGGGCATATTCGCCGTTCAACCAGGTGCACTTGGCGAGATCAAACGAGGCGTTCTTGCGGTGGATTTTCTCCAGTTCAAAGAGTCTGACGACTTCCTCGATCTCGATCTTTTCCCGATTGTCCTTCGGCGACCAGCCAAGGAGGCAGAGATAATTTCGCACCGCTTCGGGAAGAAAACCTTCCTCGATGTAGCTGTTAAGACTCGCGCCAGCGTCGCGCTTGCTCATCTTCGAACCGTCCTGATTAAGAATGAGCGGAATGTGCGCGAAGCGCGGGGGTTCGGCACCGAGCGCGCGATAGAGCTCGATGTGTTTCGGCGTGTTCGAGAGGTGATCTTCGCCCCGGATCACATGGCTGATCTTCATCTCGATGTCGTCAACCACATTGACAAAATGAAAAATCCACGAGCCGTCCGCCCGGCGGATCGTCATGTCGGGATGGGTCTCTTCGTTCGACAAGTCAAAATCAATTCTGCCGCAAACGACGTCGTCGACCACCACATGCTCGCGCGGCGAGCGGAAACGAATGGCGCCGTGGTCTTCAAACAGGTGGCCGTTAGCCTCGAGTTTCGCGAGGTGCCGTTCATAGATTTCCTTGCGCTTACTTTGAAAGTATGGCCCGAAATCCCCTCCGACCTGCGGGCCTTCATCCCAGTCGAGGTCAAGCCAGCGAAGTCCGTCGTAGATCGCCTGCGCGGCTTCGGCCGTGTTCCGCGCTTCGTCCGTATCCTCGATTCGGAGCACGAAGATGCCGCCCATGCGATGAGCGAAAAGCCAGTTGAAGAGCGCAGTGCGGGCGCCTCCGATATGGAGAAACCCAGTGGGCGACGGGGCAAAGCGAACGCGGACCGTGGAATTCATTTTCGAGAATCAGGAAAGCAGGAAAGCCAGGAAAAAGACACCAATCATTGATCGACGCCAGAAATCATGCGCCGCTAAAACGTCACTTCCTCGGCTCTTGCCAGATTCATTTCATTCTCCGCTGCCTGCAAGCCCATCAACCGCGGCTATTCGAGAAAAATTTTGCCCGCCCGACGGCGCGCGTGACGATCGCGGGCCAGGTTAATTTTTGCCGGGACGCCGCCGGCAAGGAGGCCGATCACCGCTTCAACGTCGTCGAATCCGATGTCGGCAATGCCCTGATGCCCGAGCCAGTTTTTGATCGCGCGTCGCTGCAGGGTGCGCGGTAATTGGCCAAGTTCCGCCACGGACAGCTCCTCGCTTTTCGTTAGGCGAACCGGAGTCTGCGATTCAAGAAACTCCTCTTCCTCAGCCAGGACGGTGGCGGCCCGCCAGATGGTGACGCGAATATTGCGGCCAAACCGCTTCTCCAGCCACGGAATGATCTGGCGCCGCAGGCGATTGCGACGCGCATTCAATTGCTCGTTCGTCGCGTCATCCCGAAATTTCACTCGATGCTCCGCGAGATAATGATCGATCTCAGTGCGCCAGACGCCGAGGAGCGGCCGCACGATTTCAAGTGAGCCGTAATTTGATCTCGGACGCATCGCACCGAGGCCGCGCCTACCGGCGCCGCGGAAGAGGTTGAGCAGGAAGGTTTCCACCTGATCGTCCGCCTGGTGCGCGAGGAAAATCCTTTGGCAGCGCTGTCCCCGGCCGACCTTCTCGAAAAACGCCAGGCGCTCCTGGCGCGCGGCGGTTTCGATCGATTGCTTCCTTTGGACCGCAAGCGCGGCGACATCAGCAGAACCGAATTCAAATCTCAGTCCGCGCGCTCGCGCAAGCCGGGCCACGAAACGCGCATCGCTTTCTCCTGCCCGGCCCCGCAGGCCATGCTCAAAGTGGCAAACGACCAACCGATCGTAACCCAGCGAGAGCAACCAGTGCAGGAGCGCGACCGAGTCGCGCCCGCCCGAGACCCCGACGAGGTAGCGGCGATCGTTAGGCGAACCGACCAGGCATTCCCTACCCCACTCCTCCGCCGGCTGTTGCTTCATCGGGTCGCGGTCCCCAGACCCTGTTCGCCCAGCCAGGGGAGATGCCGGCGGACGACCCGCTTGAGACCGAAAGGTGCGATCGCTTTCCGCCGGATGTGCTCGAGCGCGTCCGCCACCGAATCGGTCACATAAACCAGGCTAAGATCAGCCGGATCAATCGTCCCGAGCTGCGCCATCTTCTCGAGCAGGGCGGTCAAGTCGCGCCAGTATTCCGTCCCCATCACAACAATGGGAAAATCCCGAATCTTGCCCGTCTGAATAAGGGTAAGGGCCTCGAAGAATTCGTCGAGCGTCCCCGAGCCGCCGGGCATGACGACGAAAGCGTAGGAGTATTTCACGAGGAGCGTTTTGCGGACGAAGAAATAGTAGAGCGTGACGCAGCGATCGAGATACTCGTTAGGGCGCTGCTCGAAAGGCAGCTTGATATTGCAACCGACGGAATTGCCGCCCACTTCGCGCGCGCCGCGATTGGCCGCTTCCATGATGCCGGGGCCGGCGCCGGTCATGACGGTGAAACCCATCCGCGCGATGCCCGCGCCCATTTCACGGGCCAGCTGATAGGCCGGGCTGCCAGGTTGGATCCGGGCCGACCCGAAGACGGTCACGCATGGGCCGACAAAATGCAGGACGCGAAAGCCGCGCAGGAAATCCGCCATGACGCGGAAAAGGGTGAAGAATTCATCAAGCCGCGCGTGCGGCCCCTCAAGCATGACCTCATCGGCATGCTCGGCCGGCGCGGTCGAAGCGGTGGCGGTCGGGCCGGAGGCGGCCGCGGGCGGAGTTGGTTGTTTCACGCTACTGGATTAGCAACGGGCGCGACGCTGCACAATCGCGGGAAATGGTTTGCCGCAAATTTTCGCTCAGCGCGCCGGCTGACGGAGCGGGGTGAAGCTGAGGACGATGATTTCCGCATGGCGCGGTTCCCAATGACTGACGTCAACCTGGAACCGGCCAACGCGCTCAGCACGGGTGTTCTCTTTTTGATAGAGACGCCGGAAGAGGCCTTCCTTTTCCGGGCGGGTGAAAAAGGCGCTGTCGATGAATTCGTTCACCCAATTCATCTCGCGATCATCGGTCAGGTAATAGGTGATCTGGAGATCTTCATCGGAGTTTTCGACGATGATGACCGAGTAGTTATAGGTACGGGAGTTCAGCCATTCGCCTTCATAAAAGATAACGCAGCGTTTCTGCACTTCGGTGGGACGAATGTGCAGGGTTTCGGAGAAGAACGAGCGGACATTCGTGAAAGTGAGGGGCTGGGGAGGCGGTGACGGCGAAGCCCCATCCATCGCGGGTGCGAGAGCAATCGCCGTTAGGCAAACGAGCAGCAGGCGTTTCATTTCTTCAAAGTACCACCGGTGCCGAGC